>VGOE01000026.1 GCA_016876035.1 Chloroflexota bacterium | reverse complement strand
ACCGCTTGTGTATCTGATCCATTACACCCCTCCTTGATGGAGGAATGTAACCATTGGAGTTCACTTTTCAACCGTAAACGGTTCACTTTTGAAGCATAAACAGTTCACTTTTCAGTCGTAACTAACAATAGGCAGTTGAGCACTTGACAAACTTGCCACCTGTCCTTATGATCTGGCCGCTGGCAAGCACAGCCTCCAGGCCCAGCACGAAGTTCCTGGTAACGCCGTATTTTACTGCTCTCATCCCCCCAGCATTGGTAGCGACATTGCCTCCTATGTGAGCGCTTTTCTCACCAGGATAGAGCGGATAGTATAGCCCCTGACTCTCTACAGCCTGGTACAGATCGTCGAGGGTCACCCCAGGCTCCGCTACAGCTATGAAGTTGTCTTCGTCAATCTCCTTTATGCGGTTCATCTTCTCCAGCGATAGCAAAATGCCGCCAAAGATGGGGACAGCTCCGCCGCTGAGGCCTGTTCCTGCTCCCCTGGGAGTGACCGGAACATGCGCTTCATTTGCCAGAGCCAGCACCCTGGCTACCGCTGCTGCGTTTTCCGGCTTTACTACCACATCAGGCAAGTGAGGCCTTGGTATCGGTGTCTCATCATGGGAGTAGGCCTCTCTTTCCTCTGGCCGTGTTAAAACGTTCTCCCTGCCCACAATAAGGCTCAACTCTTCCACCAATCGCTTCGTCACGGGCTTAAACTTGGTCATATCACCACCCCTTTCTCCGTCTTCAGAGGTTCAGACAACCAACATCCTGGATCAACCCGTTCGTCAAGAGGAGACCTTCGGCAGCAGAGGTAGCAGAGAAAGACCGCCGTAAGCACGCTCTGCTGAAAAGCGGTGGCTGGCACAGATCTTCCCTTGGCAGGTGTCCCTTGCATTAGACCTACACCCTACGCTCCCTAGTGTCAAAGGCAGGCTCATGCTGCTCATTCTACGCTGACGGCTCTTTTGGAGCAACAGAAGGCGGAGCCGCATGGCGGCGGCTTCAATCCAGCTTTCAGAATTGCATCCACAGAAGTGTCGATCTATCGAAGATGCGAGCAAAAAGGAGGCTGTGTTCGGAGGGGATGCTCCCACCCTTGTCGCTGCCGAAGAGAAGGCGAAGGAGATAGCCAAGAAAGCGGTATAGGTGGTAGACTGTGAATCGGCACAGAATAGCGGCTTCCAGACCAGGTTTGGAACACTACTCGTGTCCACTGCTAGCCTCACTGAGGCCGCAGGTAGACTCTTAAAGCGAAATGGAATAGCCAACCGCGGAAAGCAGATGAGCGTTGCTCGATTGTATACTTGTATACACTAGAATAGGCAATTACGAAGTCGAAACGAATACGCGGAAAGATAACAGCAATTGAGGGGGGATATCTATGAAAGGTGACACTATGCTTGGCGGCTATCGTGTTCTCGACCTCACCGAAGGTGGGTGTCTGATTGGAGGCCAGATCTTCGGCGATCTGGGGGCTGACGTGATCAAGATAGAGCCTCCTGGAGGTAGCCCCAGCCGGAACCAGGGGCCTTTCTACAAGGATATCCCCGATCCAGAAAAGAGTCTTTTCTGGTTTGCCTACAACCGCAACAAGCGAAGCATCACGCTGGATATTGAAAAGGCCGACGGAAAAGAGATATTCAAACGATTGGCGGAAACGGCAGACGTTATCCTGGAGTCATTTCAGCCAGGCCATTTGGATGCCCTAGGTCTGGGCTATGCCGATCTTTGCAAGGTGAAGCCAGATATTATCCTTACGTCCATCACGCCTTACGGTGTCACAGGGCCCAAAGCCCATTACAAGGCGTCCGATCTGACCATCTGGGCTGCGAGTGTCATACTTTTCATCACGGGTGACCCCGACCGCGCGCCGGTCTGGGTGAGCTGGCCCTGTGCCGGATTGCACGGCGGCATTGAGGGTGTCTTCGCCTCGCTATTTGCGCTGTGGCATCGCGAGGCCACCGGTGAGGGACAGCATGTGGATGCGGCGATTCAGCCCTACCTCATGCAACATACGACGGGCAGCTATTACTACTGGGAATGCATACCGTTCAATTTCCCCAGAATGGGGCCCGCGATAAAGTATGTCCTCACCGTCACACCCATGCTCCACCGCTGTAAGGATGGGTACGTTTATCTGCCCATCGGTGGTGGTGCCACAGCCGGCATGGCCAGCAGCACGACCAGGTTTGTCCAGTGGATGCAAGAAGAGGGTGCTGCCCCTCAATGGCTGGTAGAGAGAGATTGGGTCTTTGAACACGACACCTCCAAGCTGACGCAGGAGGAGATAGATCGGGTGGTCAGCCCATTCGTGGAGTTCTTACGGACCAAGACGAAGTCCGAGGTATCCGAGGAGGCTGCCAAGAGGGGTATCATGGCCTGTGCGGTCTCTGATACTGCTGATATCTGTCGTGACCGTCATCTTCAGGCTCGCGACTTCTGGGTGGAAATCGAGCACCCCGAGCTTGGCCATAGCATTACGTACAATGGCCCTTTCATCAAGCTTTCTGAAGCTCCCATGAAGATCTTCCGGCGTGCGCCGCTCATTGGCGAACACAATGAGGAGGTCTATGAGAAGGAGCTAGGGTTTTCCAGGGAAGAGCTGATCCGACTGTGTGAAGCCGACGTCATCTAAGGTTGATAAAGGAGGTTCTGGGACAAGATGGGTCACATTTTTGACGGAATAAGGATATTGGATATGGGCACCGGAGGCACAGTGCCTCTGGCATTGAAATGGCTCGGCGACCATGGCGCCAGCGTTATCAAAGTGGAAACCCACCTGAGACTGGACTCCGCACGCATGGGAGGGCCATTCTATGAATTCATCCCCGGAGCCAATCGCGGAGGATGGCAGGAATGGTTGAATTCCAGCAAGTATAGCTTCACAGTGAACCTCTCCAAACCAAAAGGAAGAGACCTGATCAAGCAACTGGTCGTTAAGTGGCAACCCCACGTCCTGGCAGAATCCTACAGGCCCGGGATAATGAAGAGATGGGGCTTAGGCTACGACAGCATCAGAAAGCTTAAACCTGACATAATCTACTGGAGTAGCTGCATCGAGGGACAGTACGGACCGCATTGCATGCGTTTAGGCTACGGGCCAGTGACCACCAATCTCTCAGGGGCGGGCTACTTGACCGGCTGGCCTGATCGACCCCCTGCGAGTGTACCACTGGCCTACGGGGACTTTCCGGCTGTTGGCAGCGGCATGATAGCACTCACGAGCGCCCTCCTGCGCCAGCGTCGAACCGGCAAAGGCGTGCACCTGGATCAGTCGCAATACGAGTGTAACCTGTACGTCATGGCAGCCCCCCTTTTGGAATATCTGGTGAATGGTAGGGTGATGGAGAGAAACGGGAACAGGCTCTCTTATGCCGCTCCGCATGGGGTCTATCCCTGTGAGGGGGAGGACAGGTGGGTAGCTATTGCCGTATTCACGGATGGAGAATGGCGGAGCTTCTGTGATGTGATCGGAAATCCAGATTGGACAAGAGATCCCAGGTTTGCCACCCTCTCAGGGCGGAAGCAGAGCGAGGATGAGCTGGACCGTCTGATAGGAGAGTGGACCAGGACACACAAGGCAGAAGATATTGAGGCCGCCATGCAGGCGAGAGGCGTGGCTGCTAATGTGGTAGAAGATAACCAAGACATTTGCGAGGACTCTCAGTTGAAACATCGAGGGCATTTTCAAGAGTTGGAGCACCCGGAGGTAGGCAAAGTGAAGGGTGAGCTTCCCCCGTTCAGGCTGTCCAAGAGCAGCGAGAGACACTTCAGGGCACCGCTTATTGGTGAACACAACAGCCTGGTTCTCTCTGAGTTTTTGGGATTATCCGACGACGAGATATCCGACCTGTATGCTGAAGGCGCTATCACCACTGACGCAGACCTGCCTCAGCCAAAGAAGCGATGAACGTGGTCCTTGACGGACACTTAGATCAAGAGGAGCTGGCATGGATTTCGCGCTAACACCAGAACAGCAAGCGTTTGTCAATGAGTTTCGCCATTACCTGAGCAAGCATTTGACCCCTGAGGTCAGGGCGGAGTGCCACCGTTTTATGAACATGAGCAAAAGAACAGACCCGGTGGTCTTTGGCAGGGGTGAATACGGAGGGCCGAGGTCCAAGGCGTTCGTTCGCCGCTTGGGCGCCGACGGCTGGTTGGGTGTGGGCTGGCCCAAGGAATACGGTGGCCAGGGCCGCACGCCCATGGAGCAGCACCTGTTTTTCGAGACCATATATGCCGAACAAGCCCCCTTCCCGGTGCTGACTCTGAACGCCATGGGGCCTACCATAATGGAATATGGCACGGAGGAGCAGAAGAAGGATCTGTTGCCCCGAATCCTGAGGGGAGATGTGGAGATCGCCATAGGCTACACGGAGCCTGAAGCCGGCACTGACCTTTTTTCTCTGAGGACCAGTGCCGTGAAGGACGGAGACGACTACGTTATTAACGGCCAGAAGGTGTTCACCAGCCTGGCGCATATTGCGGACTACATCTGGCTCGCTGCTCGCACCGATCCAGACGTTTCCAAGAAACACCGCGGCGTATCCATCTTCCTCATTCCGGTGGACACACCGGGCATAACCATTGCGCCGATATATACGCTGGGCGGCCACCGCACCAATTCCGTCTTTTTCGAAAACGTGAGGGTTCCCAGGAGTTGCCTCATCGGTCGGGAGAATGGTGGTGTGGAACTGATTACCTATCAACTGGATCGTGAGCGGATAGCGCTAGTACCTTCACTGCCTCTGATCCGTCGCATAGAAAAGACGATAGCCTGGGCAAAGAAGACCAAGATCAATGGGACAGCAGTTCTGGAACAGGCAGGAGTCAAGACCAGATTCGCTGAGATGATCGCTGAAGCGGAGGTACTTAAACTGCTCAACTACGACGTGGTGCAGAAGATGACTAAAGGGCTGCCTGTTTGGGCGGAGGCTTCAACCGTCAAAGTGTACGGTTCGGAGCTGAGCATGCGGATCAGCAATAATCTGCTGGAGATCATGGGGCCTTATGGTCAGGTGCAGAGAGGTGACAGGTGGGCTCCTGCAGATGGCCTGGTGGAGGAACACTTCAGGGACGACTTGATATTTATCTTTGGGGGAGGTGCCAACGAAGTCCAGAGGGACATCATCGCCATGGTGGGTCTGGGTATGCCTCGATCGCGCTGATGGGCTGATGTGCACTGAGTGGCCTTGATGTTTTGCATGGCTACCCGGGTCTGAAGAACTGCGATCTACAAATAGGAAGGCAAAGATGGATTTTGAGTTGAATGACGAACAAGAAATGCTCAGGAAGTCTGCCCGTGACTTCCTTGAATCCGAGTGCCCCAAATCGGTGGTGAAGCAGCTTGAGGAAAGCGATTCGGGGTACTCGCCACAACTGTGGAAAAAGATGGCGCAGCTAGGATGGATGGGGATCTTGATCCCCGAGGAGTACGGTGGGGTGGGGTGGACTTTGATCGAGGAGGCCATCCTTTTCGAAGAGTTCGGGCGTGCCGCTATGCCTGGGCCGATGTTCGCCACACTCACGGGAACGCTGGTCGTGCTCGAAAGCGCGGCGGAAGGCCTGAAGAAGAATCTTCTGCCTCAGGTGGCAGCAGGTGATCTTGTGTTAACTTTGGCCATAGATGAGCCAGAGGCAGTCTGTGATACCAGATTTGTGGTCACACGGGCCGCCCGTAAAGGTGGCGCTTATGCGCTCAGTGGCACAAAGCTCTTCGTTCCCTACGCACATGTTGCCGGTTGGATGCTCGTGGTGGGCAGGACAGCGGGGTCCCCTGGTGATGGGAAAGGGATTGCCGTGTTTGCTGTCGATGGCAAAGCCCCTGGCATCAGCCTTGCCGCCATGAAGACGTTTGCCCATGACAAACAGTTTCAGGTCGATTTTGATGGAGTGCCTGTATCACCGAGTCATGCAGTCAGAAAACCTGGTGGCATTGTGCCCATGATCAAGCCCGTCTTGGAGAAAGCTACCGCAGTCCAGTGTGCCTCGATGGTCGGCGGGGCTCAGAAGGAATTGGAGATGACCGCCGAATACACGAAGCAGCGGGTACAGTTCGGTCGCCCCATTGGCACCTTCCAGGCGGTGCAACACCGGCTGGCTGATATGTTCATCGATGTGCAGGGAGCTCGCTGGACGACTTATCAAGCGGTCTGGCGGTTGAGCCAGGGCATGCCAGCAGCCAGAGAAGTGGCCATTGCCAAGGCGGTGACGGGCAGAGCCTGTCAGCGCGTGGCCTTCAGCGCCCAGCAGCTCCACGGTGGTATCGGGGTCGATATTGATAGTGAACTGCATTTCTATTACCTGAGGGAAAAGGCTCTGGAACTTGCACTCGGCACGCCTGCGGATCATCTGAAGGCTCTTTCAGCCATGATCGGAACATGAAGACGACGGTGCTTGGCAGAAAGGGAGGCGCGCAAAGAATGGTCGAACAGGCCAGGTGGCCAGCATCGCGGTTTGAGAATTTTTCATTCTGGCTTGCAGCCAGCACCACGAAGTACAGGAGTAGGTATGCACGGTCGTTCGTGGTGAGCGCTTCTGCAAGCTCATGGCGAGCAGATCAAAGCCTATTTTCGGACTGACGATCGAGAAAGAAGGAGTCCTTATGTCTGACAAGACCACTCTCACGGAAGAAATGAAAGCCAAGATAGGCACGGTTCTCCCTCCCATCGTGATGGAGGTGGAAAGGGGGGCTGTCAAGCGGTTTGCCCAGGCTGTGGGAGACCTTAACCCCTTATACTTAGATGAAGAGTATGCCCGCAAGACCCGATACGGAGGTATTGTCAGCCCGCCAGGGTTCTTCGGCTGGCCAGCCGGTGAGGAAATCGGTGCAGAGACGATACTCAGTGTTCTTGGTCGCCCTTTTGAGAACGTCCTGAATGCCGGAAACGAGTCCGAATTCTACCGGCCGGTTCGACCTGGTGATGTCCTGGTAAGTTCCACCAAGCTGGCGGACATCTACGAAAAGAAAGGAGGCGCTGGCAACCTGCTCTTCGTTGTTCTGGAAACCACTTACAAGAATCAGGCAGATCAGGTGGTAGCTGCGATGCGCTACATCTTCATGTTCTACTAAGGAGGTCCGAATGCCCAAGGTGTATTACGAAGACGTTGAGGTCGGCACTGAGATACCTCCCCTGGTGAAGAAGCCCACAACGCGCCAGTTGGTGCGATGGGCAGGAGCCACTGGCGATTTCAATGAGCCCCATTACGACAAGGAGCTAGCTTTGAGCTGGGGATTACCCGGCGTCATCGTCCACGGCTTACTCAAGTACCAGTTTATGATTCAAATGCTTACAGACTGGATCGGTGTTGATGGTGACCTCCTCAAGATAAGTTGTCAATATCGGGGCATGGATTTCCCTGGGGACACACTCACTTGCACTGGCAAGGTATTGAGGAAATTCGTCGAAGGCGATCGACACTGCCTGGAGTGTGAGATATGCTTTTCGAACCAGCGTGGCGAGCGGACGACGCCCGGTCGTGCTGTCGTAGCTCTGCCATCGCGGGGATGAGCCATGCTGGTGCCGGATAAGGAAGTGAGAGAACGGAGTTGGGCAGGGATGATCTTGTGCGGCAACTGAGACAGTAGGCCAATCGAGAGGACGATTGATGGATTTCGCCTTTAGCACAGAAGACGATCAATTCAGAATTGAGGTTAGGGACTGGCTGAAGCGGGAGATTCCCAAACGGTGGTACGAGCTCAGGCCGGGGGAGAGCGAAGAGAGTGAAGAAATATGGAGGCTGGTGCGTGAGTTTGACCGCCAGCTGGCGGCGAAGGGATGGTACGCACCTTTGTATCCCCGCGACTACGGCGGCATGGCGGCTACTGCAATGCAGGCATATATCCTGGCAGAGGAAAAGGCCTTGCTAGGCGCGCCCGCAAAACTGAGCGAGGCCATTGGGGTCCAGTTCGTCGGGCCTACCATAATGCGTTACGGCAACCAGGAGCAAAAGGAAAGGTATGTCAAGGGAATAGGGCATGCTGAAATCATCTTCTGCCTGGGCTACAGCGAGCCACAGGCCGGGTCTGACTTAGGGGCGGTGCAAACCCGAGCTTTGGAGGAAGAGGACAGCTTTGTCATCAACGGACAGAAGATCTTCACCACCTTCGCCCACTATGCTGATTACTGCTGGCTTCTGGCCCGCAGCGATCCCGATGTTACCAAGCACAAGGGGCTCAGCCTCTTCGTTGTTGACATGAAAACGCCTGGTATCACTGTTCGCCCACTAATAAACATCCTCGGCTCTCATTCCTTCAATGAGGTCTTTTTCGACAATGTTCGCATATCCAGAGGGTCGCTGGTGGGTGAAAAGAATCGCGGCTGGGAGTATCTAATGACAGCACTCACCTATGAGAGGTCTGTCCCGAGCTGGCCGGCGACCATGATAAGCATACTCCAGGAGCTTGTGCGGTATGTCAAAGAAACTCCAACGCAGAACGGAGTCCTGGCCGACGACCCCTATGTCCAGCAGAAGCTGGCGGAAATGGCCACAGACGTAGCCGTTTCTCGATTACTCAATCTGCGCATTGTGGACATGGAAAGCAGAGGGATGATACCTACCTACGAGGTATCCGTCGCATTTGTGTTCGGCATGGAAGTAGCCAGGCGCTTTGCCAAGAAGGCGGGGGAGATTCTCGGCCTATATGGTCAGTTGGCCAAGGGTACCAGATGGACACCTCTAGGGGGAACTGTGCAGACTATGTGGCTGGAGACCATCGCTGCCGGTGTTGGTGGCGGCAGCGCCGAAATACAGCGCACCATCATTGCGGTCCTTGGATTAGGCTTGCCGAGGGCTACCTAGCGGCGTAACGCTATTCGCTGATAGCAAGGACGACCATCGATTGGTAATACTGAGAGGCGAGGAAAGATCATGAACCTGGGTTTGAGCGAAGAGCAACAGATGCTCCAGAAATCGGCCCGCGACTTCTTCGAGAAGGAATGCCCCAAGTCATTAGTCCGGGAAATGGCTCGGAGTGAGGCAGGGCATGATCCGCAGTTGTGGCAAAAAATGGCTGGACTTGGCTGGATGGGGCTGGCCTTCCCTGATGCGTGTGGAGGCAGTGGTGGGAGCTTTCTCGACCTGGTCATTCTACTGGAGGAGATGGGTCGTGCTTGCCTTCCCGGCCCCTATTTCTCCACAGTGGTCTTGTGCGGGCTGACCATCGTTGACGCAGGGAGCGAGGAGCTCAAAAAGACACAGCTACCCCTCATAGCCAGAGGAGAGCGACTCATGGCTTTTTGTTTGACAGAGCCCAGCGCCAGCTATGATGCAGCAGCGATTGCAGCACGAGCCACACTCCAGGATGGCCATTATCTTGTCAAAGGTACGAAGTTATTTATCAACGACGCTCACATTGCCGATGATTTACTGTGTGTAGCTAGAACATCAGAGAGCCACGACACAGACCAGGGCATCACGCTGTTCCTGATGGATGCCAGATCCCCAGGCATCGCGTGTACGGTGCTCAATACCATAGGTCTTGATAAGCAATGTGAAGTCGTTTTCAACGATGTGAGTGTGGGAAACGAAGCTGTTTTGGGGAACCCCGGTCATGGCTGGCCGGTGGTGACCCGTGCTTTAGAACGGGCAGCGGTGGGAAAGTGCGCCGATATGGTGGGCAGCGCCGCTGCTGCTTTGGAAATGAGCACCAGCTATGCTAGGGAAAGGGTGCAGTTTGGTCGCCCCATAGGCAGTTTTCAGGCCATCCAGCATTACTGTGCCAACATGGCTGTAGATGTGGAAGCTTCAAGGATAGTGACCTACTATGCAGCCTGGCGGATTAGCGAAGGTCTTCCCTGTGCCATGGATGTGTCTATAGCCAAACACTGGGTCAATGAAGCCTGCCAGCGAGTCACTACTCTGGGGCATCAGATCCACGGTGGCCTTGGCTTCTGTGACGACCACGATATGCATCTGTTCCACCGCAGGGTGAGAGGGAGTAGCTTGCTCCTCGGTGATACCACCTTTCACCAGAAGGCAATTGCCGGCGAACTGCTGGCTTGACCTTCGCAGTGCTCGAAGCCGGACCATAGCTAGTGTAGTGCCTCCGCTATAACCTTACAGTCTGCCATTCTGTCCCTCGCAGGAAGGACGGAATCCACCTTGTATGCCTTCTGGATTCCCGCTTGCGCGGGAATGGCATGGTGGCTTTATTGTCTCAAGTTATTTGCGAGACACCCACACTGGTCGAGGTGACGTATCGCAACGCCGGCAGAATTCAGAAGTGGATAGGCAAGAGACGCCTACAGGTATGGCAACCGGGCAGATTTGGATTGCATTCCACTGAATTGCCAAGACACCATATGCTCCCGGGCTAGACTAATAGCGCCCCTCCTGCGGCGGAGATATTTGTGACAGGCTACGCCGCTTGCTGAGTAGCTTGGACAACCCAAAAGAACAGAGCAACATGGTGCCGCTGAGGAGGATGATGGTGGCCCCTGAAGCCACATCGAATTCATAGGACAGCCACAGGCCAAAAAAAGAAAACAGCGCGCCGAAAAGGATGGCCAGGAGCATCATCTTCTTCATGTCATGGGTGAACTGCCTTGCCATGGCTGCCGGAATAGTAAGCAGAGCGATGACCAGGATAATCCCCACCACCCGAACCAGCACGACGACAGTTAGCGCAATCAAGCAGAGCAGGAGCAGATACAACGCCTCAACTGGCACCCCTACTACCCTGCCAAACTCTTCGTCAAAAGAAAGGGCCTGTAACTCCTTATACAGCGCTATCACTATCGAAACGATAACAGCGTCCAGGACCAGCATGAGGATCAGGTCAGAAGAGGGCACGGTCAGAATGTTGCCAAAGAGGTAACTGAACAGGTCTGGCGCATAGCCTGGGGCCAGGCCAATGAAGACTACTCCCAGGGCCATACCCATCGCCCACAGTATTCCGATAGCAGTATCTTCGGGTAGCTTTGTTCTTCTGATAACCAGCCCCATCCCCAGTGCCGAAGTCACGGCAAACAACATGGCCCCAAGAACAGGGCTAATGCCAGCCAGATATCCCAATCCAATCCCACCGAAGGAAGCGTGGGCAATGCCGCCACTGATAAATACAATCCTTTTTACCACCACATAGACGCCAATAATGCCGCAAGCCACAGCCGCCAGCAGACCGGCCATAAGGGCATTCTGCATGAATTGGTATTGCAGCGCGTCCAGCATGCCGCTAATGCTCTCTCAATACCCGGTGAGGAACAGGACCGTGGGCTATCATCTGCACCGGGCACTTATAGGTGGCTTCCAAAATCTCGGGCCCAATTTCCTTAGAGCCATGATAGAACAACTGGCGATTGAGACAAGCGATCTTGCTTACGTAGACAGAAACGGCACTGATATCGTGTGACACCAGCACTATGGCCATCCTCTGCTTCAAACCATCCAGCATCTCATAAAACTCAGTCTGCATTGCCGGATCAACGCTGGCTGTAGGCTCGTCGAGGAGCAGAAGCCTGGGCTCCACCACCAGAGCCCGAGCTATGAAGACCCGCTGCTGTTCCCCACCCGAAAGTTTCCCTACCTGTTGGTTCCTGTAATTTAACATACCAACAGTCCGTAGCGCTCTCTCAGCCGCCTGCCTGTCTTCCGCGCTGTACCGCTTGAACAGACCAGCCCTCCGAAAGCGCCCCATCAAAACTACATCCCATACACTTATAGGGAAGTCACGGTCAAACGAGTTGTGTTGGGAAACATAGCCAATGTTGTTCCGGCCGCTCTGCGGCGGTTTCCCCAGAACCAGGATTTTGCCATAACTGGGCCTGATCAGCCCCAGGATGACTTTGAGAAGAGTGGTCTTCCCGCCTCCGTTAGGCCCTATGATGCCCAGGAAGTCATCTCGCACTATTGATAGGCTGACTCCCTCCAAGACCGGTGCGCCGTCGTAGTGCACCCATATATCTTCCAGCCTAACAACTTCTTCAGTCATATCTACTGCATTGCCTGAATCAACTCGCGCGCCAGGGCACGCAGACTCGTGACATAGTCCTTGGCCAGGGGATCGATGAAGATAACGCTCCCACCTATTGCGTTAGCGATGACCTTTGCCGTCTGTGGATTGAATTGAGGCGAGGCAAAGATGACCTTTATGTTGTGCTCCTTCGCTTGTTTTACCAGGTGCGTAATACCGGCTGCCGTTGGCTCCTTGCCCTCCTTTTCAATGGCTAGCATGATGAGATCATACTCTTTGGCAAAATAGCCGTAGGCGGGGTGATAGACCATGAATCTTCGGTTTGTTACCTGAGCTAAACCGTCCCTGATATCCTGATCGAGTTGTGTCAACTCTCGGAGATAGGCATCACAATTCTCTTTGTAGTAGGCCTCGTTGTCCGGGTCAATCTGCACTAGCCCAGCACAGATGTTCTGCACCATGATTTTGGCGTTCAAAGGTGACATCCATATATGGGGGTCCTTGGCACCATGATCGTGTTCTTCCCCGCCCAAAGTTTCCTCCTCCGTCATCTCTAGTAAATCAACGCCTGCTGAACAATCGACAACCAGCATCTCCCTGTTGGCAGCTATCAGATTGTCCATGTAGACCACCTCAAACTGAACGCCTGATCCAACCTCGGCATACATCTTAGCCTTGGCCAAGGCCTTCATCTGACTCGGTTTCAACTCATAAGTGTGGGGGCTAGCCCCCGGGGGCACCATGATAGTGACATCCACCTTGTCACCACCTACCCTTTCCACGAACTCAGACTGTGGCAGTATACTCACTGCCACCTTTATCTTGCCGCTTGAATCTGCTGGATTCCCGCAACCAACCATGGTAACCAGACCTACGGCAAGAGCCAGCATAGCTAAAAGCACCGCACGGAACCAGCGCACTTCGACGCCTTTCATATGCTCAATCCTCCTATTCAGAGACTTCTGCCTTCTCTGTAGTTTCTCTCTTCGCTACCCAGCGCGTCCTGGTAACGAAGAAATATATAGCGCCTGCTACTATGATCAGGGACACCACCTGGGCTTCTTGCAGGCTGCCGAGAAACGGTTCCGTGTCTCCACGGAGGAACCTTATGCCGAAGGTTCCTATGGAGTAAAGAGCGAGGTAGGCTACCATAAGTGATCCTGGCGGTTTTAGCCGCCCTCGCAGTATCCAGAAAATGACAGGGAAAAGGGCCAGGTTCAGAAGTATTTCATATACCTGTGTGGGATGAAGAGCCACATTCGAAGGACGAGCCTCGCTGTCGGGATGAGTATATGCGAAGCCCCACGGTAGCGAAGTCGGCTTACCGTAACAGCAGCCGTTAAGGGTGCAAGCTATTCTGCCCACCGCTACAGCAAGGGCGACACCCGGAGCAGCAATATCAGCCAGTGGCCCGAAGGGCGCCTTTCGTAGTCTGAAATATATCCACGCCCCAAGTATGGCCCCGATGATGCCGCCAAATACGGTGAAACCACCCCGCTCCAGAAACCCTCCCGCGTCGGACGTGTCGATGACGTATAGCAGCTTGGAGACAATCAGCCCTACAGGGATGGCTACAGTAACACTGCCAAGGATCAACTCCTGACTGACTCCGGCCCTCTTGCCAAAGTGCCAAACCCACACGACCATTGTGATAATGGAGAGAGCAATGAATATCCCATACCATCTCACGTCGAAGGAGCCGATGGTGAAGGCTACGGGGTCAACTCCCATATGGATCGTCATTAACACAGCTCCTTATGTGTGACTGCAAAGGGCTTCCATCGAGTATGGCAAGAAGCGCAGGGAATCCCTTCAGCAAAGTCTAGTAATCACTCAGGTTACCGATATCTTCTGGCATCTCGGACAGTGTCCGGCAAATTCGAGGAGGTGATCTTCGATATCGAAACCGGTCTCCTCGGCCAGCCTTTTCTCTATTCCTGTAAGATCGCAATCGGTGAAGTCCACCACCGAGCCGCAATCGGTGCAAATCAAGTGATGATGATGCTCTAACGGCCTTCTGAGCAAGTAGCTGCGGCAGCTACCTGCGGCATGCAATTCACAAATAAGCCCTAGCTCAAACAGCATGTCTAATGTACGATATACCGTAACCAGGCCGATGCTGGGGTAAACCGCATGTACATCGCGATATATCTGAGCCGGAGTAAGGTGATCCTGGCTGCTAGTAATTATCTTTAAGACGGCGCGGCGTTGCGGTGTGAGCCTGTAACCCTTCTGCCGCAGCATGGTCGTAACCTTTTTCTGTGTTGTTTCCATCGCCAATTGAAAACGTTTTTCATTAGCAATTATAGGCAGCCATATGTCGTGTTGTCAATAGCGTGATCTGTCGCGTCACAGTGTCTTACAGCGCTTCTCCCTTTGTGATCTGGAGTTAAATGGGTTACAATCCTAGCGAAATCGCGCATTTGTGACTTCTCAGGCTAGCTGTTCCAGATACACGGTGGGCTGGGACTTGCCAGGGGGTAGCCGGTCAAAGGGGGCATGTCTAGGTCATTGAGAATATCTGCAAAGCGATCTGCCCGAGGTTGTGCCGGTCGCTAACGAGGGTCAAAGGAGGCTACAGCATGGCAGAAGAACACGGATACGCAGGCAGAATCCTGGAGGTGGACTTGTCCTCTGGCAGCACATCCAGCAGGCCGACGGCGGACTATGCCGATGCTTTTCTGGGGTGTAGGGGCATTGGGACCAAGATCTACTGGGACGAGGTGCCACCAGAAGCCAAGGCCTTCGATCCCGAAAACCGTTTGATATTCGTTACCGGGCCAGCTACGGGGGTACCTCCGGCAGGCTCTGTCTGCCAAATTTATGGCAAGTCACCGATTACCAGTCCCCAGGGGTTCTGTTACAGCACCATGACCGGGAAGGGCTGGGGGCCTCATCTCAAGTTTGCCGGGTTCGATGGGATCATAGTTCAAGGCAAATCGGAGAAGCCGGTCTACCTATTTGTGCGGGATGGCACGGCCGAGATAAGGGATGCCTCGGCCCTCTGGGGCAGAGGCACGGTGGAGGTACAGGAAACCTTGAAGCGGGAATTGGGTGATCAGGTGAGAGTGGTGGCCACGGGGCTGGCCGGTGAGAACATGGTCTCCTTTGCCTCTCTTCTGGCCGACGGTGATGCCAGTGGTTCCAGCGGCTTTGGGGCTGTTATGGGTTCCAAGAAACTGAAGGCTATTGCGGTGACAGGGAATGGCAAGATAGTGCCAGCGAGCCGTCCTAAACTTCAAGAACTGACAAAGTACATTCGTGGACTACTAGGGCGTAGGCCCCAGATCACTATGGTAGCCTTGCCGCCCAGCCACACCCATAAGGCTTGCTTTGCCTGCATAGGTTGCAGTTCGAGGAGTTTTTATAAGGCCGAGAACGGCACGGAGGGCAAGTATACTTGCGGCTCTGGGATGGTGTATCAGGAGTTTGCCCAGGCCTACTACGGACGGTGGACAGAGGTCCCCTTCCTGGCCAACAGGCTGTGCGACCAGTATGGGCTTGATGCCTATGCTATGATGACGACGCTTATTCTGCTGGCGGCTGGCAGCATGACGGGCATCATAACTGAGGAGAGCACCGGCCTTCCCTTATCAAAACTGGGCAGCCCGGAGTTCATAGAGGCACTAGTGAAGAAAATCGCCCTCCGTGAAGGCTTTGGAGATCTCCTGGCCCAGGGGCCTGTCAGGGCAGCCGATTCCCTGGCAGGTGTCAAAGACCTGGTCGGTGGATTTCTGGCCGATCCTCTGGGACATGTTCCGGTGTTCTGCCCCAGGATGCTCATCTCTACGGCCTTGATGTACGCCATGGAACCGAGACAACACATACCGCAGGTGGCTGAGATAGGCGGGACAGTGGAGATTTTCTGGGGCAAGTGGGCCCAAAAAGTTCCGGGGGCATACGTTTCCAGCGATGTGATGCGCGCCATAGCCAGGAGGTTCTGGGGCAGTGAGCTGGCGATGGACTTCTCAACCTATGACGGAAAAGCCTTAGCGGCAAAGAAGGTGCAAGACCGGGTCTTCGGCAACGAGTGCGTGCCGTTATGCTTCTGGATGTTCCCCATCTGGCAGACCGAGTTCACTAGGGATCACATCGGCGATCCGACCATTGAGAGCCAGATCCTTTCTGCGGTTACAGGGAAAGAAATAGACGAGGACGGGCTGTATCGCATGGGCGAGAAGGTCTTCAACCTGCAAAGAGCCATAATGGTCAGGGAGGGCCGCCGGGGAAGAGAAGGTGACAGACTACCGGAGATCTTTCATACCCAGCCTTTAGAACTGGAAGCCTACGACCCCGAATGCTTAGTTCCGGGGAAAGATGGGGAGATAATATCACGAAAGGGAGAGGTGCTGGATAGAGATGGATTCGAAAAGATGAAAGATGAGTTCTATACGCTCAGGGGGTGGGATATTGCCACCGGACTCCAGACGAAGGCAAAACTAGCGGAGCTAGGGCTTCAGGATGTTGCCGCGGACTTGGAGCCAAGAGGACTGGTTGTATAAGGTCGGCACCAGTGTCAGGCATTGGTTACCAATCTGTGGTTGCTATAGAAAACTCTAAGGGCATGAAATAGCATAGCAAAGGAGGAACCTAATGAGTAAGCATACTCCTGAAGAAGAGCGGAACATCGCTACGGTTAATGCCATCTTTGAAGGCCCAGCCGATTTCGATCGAGTGACGGTCTTTGCCGAAGACGCTGTATGGTGGAACGGGTTGCCTCGTATGCCAGGGGCGGAGGGCGTCACGGAGCACCGCGGCATCGAGGCGATCAAACGCATCCTCTACGGCGCAGGCCAACGGCACGAAGGCAAAGGCATCGACTCGTATGACCTGGCCACTAACCGGTTTACCGACGTGGTAGTACTGGCCGATGGTGACTATGTGGTGCGTCAACATACCCAGCACAGCAGAACATTGAAGGGCAGGCCCTACAGAAACGTCTACTGCTTCGTTTTCAAGTTCAATAAGCAGGGCAAGGTCCAGTACCTGACGGAGCACTGGAACACGTTCTACGCCAATAAGGTTCTTTTTGACAATTGGGATTTCGAGCCAGCCCACCCGGAAGGGTAAGCCTGATACTCGATGCATAAATAGACTCATTGGACTATAGTTGGGTTAGGCCCTAAATCAGGGGAGCACCAGAATGCAGCCAGCTAGAGCGGCTGCTCAGAAGGAGTCAGGAGATGAAAGCGATTGTAGTCAAGAGCAAAGGAGTCCTGGCGATGGAGGAAGTGCCCACGCCTCGTGCCGGGCATGGCGAGGTGGTAATCAAAGTCAAATACTGCGGTATCTGTGGGTCAGATGTGCGTCTTCTGGCTGATGGGTTCTTTTTCCCAGGGACGATCCCTGGTCACGAGTTCTGCGGGACGATCTCTGAAGTCGGGCCTGGGGTCGATGGCTGGAGCCTTGGCGAACGAGTGACAGTTAATCCTGGACTGAATTGCAGGACATGTTACTATTACACGCACGGTGATTGGCATCATTGTACCAGCCTAAAGATTGTGGGCGTTATGCCTGATCTACAGGGGGCCTGCCCAGAGTACCTGAAGGTGGGGACGGATATGCTTCACCGCCTGCCTTCTGGCGTGACCGATCAGGAGGCGGCCTGTATTGAGCCGTGCGCTGTTTCTCTGCGAGCGGTCAGGCTGTCAGAGCTCAAAATCGGTGACACGGCGGTGGTTTTTGGTGCAGGCGCAATCGGGCTTTTTGCTCTTCAACTGGCTCGGTCGGCTGGCGCGGCAGCGGTGTACGTTGTTGAGCCATGTGAGAAACGGCGTCAGGTTGCTGCGATGCTCGGTGCCGCCCACGTTGTAGACCCGACGCAGGCGGCAAATGTGGTGGGCGAACTACTGGCTCTCACTGGCATTGGCATAAACGTAGCTTATGTTTGTACGTCCGCACCTTCAGTCCTGCAGCAGGCTGTGGATTCTGTAAGAAAACGGGGCATCGTCATGGAAGTAGGTGGTGGGCATCTGGCAACCGTGATCCCGGAATTCTTGATGTGGAAAGAGGTGCAGGTGAGGGGATCCTATTCCTATCTGGATGAGTTTGGCCATGCGCTAGAACTTTTCAAGCAGCGTAAGATAACGGTGGAAGGCATGATCTCCAACATAATACCTCTCGAAAAGGTGCCCCAGGCATTCAAGGATTTGGCAACGGCCGATTCTGAGATCAAGATCCTGGTACGGCCGGCATGACCGCGTGTTATAACAATTATTCAGGTGATGTGCAGACGTTTACGCCCCGAAGGGGTAATCGCGGCTGAAATTCGAAAAATCAAAATGAACTTTGAGCAAGTATAGGGAGTCGTGAGAAGGAGGTGTCAGCTATGGCAACAGTATGTGGGGGAGATCTCTTTGTAAGGGCTCTAAAAAAAGAGGGCGTCAAGTATATCTTCAGCCTCTGTGGTGGCCACATCAATCCCATCTATAATGCTTGCATAACTGAGGGAGTTGAGATTATTGACGTTCGTCACGAGCAGGTGGCAGCTCATGCAGCCGCGGGCTGGGCTCGAGCCACGGGGGAACCAGGGGTGGCGGTGGTGACAGCCGGTCCGGGGGTCACTGACTCGGTTAGTGGAGTGGCCGAGGCCTTCACTGCGGGCATCCCTATGATCGAGTTTGGAGGTCGGCCTTCGCTTCGGGACTTTCATAGAGGGGCGCTTCAGGACATTGACCAGGTTCGCCTCATGGAGCCCATAACTAAATGGGCCAGAGCCATTTATGAAGCCAGAAGGATACCGGAGTACGTAAGCATTGCCTTCCGCCTGGCACGGAGCGGAACACCGGGCCCTGTGTATCTGGAGTGTCCTCTTGATATCCTTCTCTCTGCTGTGGATGAAGACACGGTGGATTTCCCAGAGAACTCCTACTCTGAGGCTGATGGTGGAGGGGACCCCTTTCGCATCAGCGAAGCAGTGGAGATGCTGATGAAAGCGGAGCGCCCCTTGGTTGTGGCAGGGAACGGCCTCTTTTGGGCCAGGGCCGACCAGGAACTCAGGGACTTTGTGGAGCTAACCGAGATTCCGGTGCAAATGTCTGAACTTGCCTGCGGTGCGGTGCCACAAGATCATCCCCTCGTCGCGCCCCAAGGTGGTACTGCCATGGCGGATGCAATTCTTGCCCTGGGGCTGAAGTTGGATTTCCTGCAAGGTTACGGCCGCCCACCGCTTTTCGATGCCAAAGCCAAGTTCATCCAGGTGAACGTCGACGGTGCCGTAGTTGGGTACAATCGGGCTGCCGACATCGGCCTCGTGGCAAGCCCCAAGGCGGTCTTGAAGCAGATGATTGAAGAGATCAAGAGGACGAAGAGGAGGGTGAACCGCTCAGAATGGATTAGCCAGCTTAACTCACTGGCCAAAATGATGGAGGAAGGGGCTGCTCAGGCCTACTGCTCCGATGCGCAACCGATCCATCCAGCCCGCCTGGCAAAAGAGGTCACGGAATTCCTGGATAGGGATGCTGTGGTCGTTGTGGATGGGGGAGATGGGGCTGGAGGGTGGTTCGCGCCTTACTTCAAGGCTAAGTACATGGGACAGGTGTTAGGCACTGGCCCGCTGGGCTGTCTGGGATGCGGTACTGGATTTGCCCTGGCGGCCAAGTTAGCCAACAGGGATCGGCAGGTGCTCGGCTACTTCGGTGACGGAACCTTTGGCCTAAATGGGATGGAATTCGATACATACGTGCGCCATAATCTGCCCGTGGTAGGTGTAATATCGAATGACAGCGGGTGGGGTATGGTAAAACACTGGCAGAAAATGGACTACGGCGAGGATCGCTGTAAGGGCATGCTGCTCAAGCCGCGCCAGCGCTACGACAAGATGGTGGAAGCGCTCGGGGGATATGGCGAATACGTGGATAAGGTGGGAGACATTAAGCCGGCTCTGGCCAGAGCCTTTGCTTCAGGCCTTCCCGCTTGCATTAACGTGGAGGTGGATCCTCATCCGGCTAGCATTGCTACCATCTATATGCATGAAACGATGAAGTGATGTCAAATAATCAACCCGCTCTGTTAACGCGGGTAGGCAAGTCGCTTGCTCGGTAACATAGTGGTATAACATGATGACCTGTGATGCTAGTGGCATACTCGTCCACAAATGTGGAAAACCCCTAGAAATCCCGCATCTCGATTGAGGTAGTCATGCGAATTAACTACGACTGCAGTTAGGAACCGATGGCGAGCTTAAACGCCGAAGCACTGCCTTCACCCTAGCCAGAAGCTCGTTTACCCCAAAGGGCTTGGTCACATAGTCATCGGCACCAGCTGCAAACCCTTGCATGACGTCATCCGGCTGAGACTTGGCGGTAAGCATTATGACGGGGACATTGGAGAATTTACGCACTTGTTCACACACCTGGTACCCATTCAAGCCAGGCATCCTAACGTCAAGAATCATTAGTGACGGCTTCTCGGCATCGAGAAGTTGCAACGCTCTTTCCCCGTCGCTGGCCGTAATTACACCGTAACCGTTCAGTTCCAGAAGGCGCCTTGCGAGCTTCAGTAATGCCCGGTCATCATCAACAACCATGATTAAAGGTTCTTGGTGAGACGTAGATCCCCCCTTCTGTCTATCTGGAATTCTGAGTTACGAGAGGCAGCGCAACAGGCTTTTCTATCTCCAGTATCGAGTGTAAAGCGTCAAGGTCTCAACAGGCTCTCAAATAGTTGCTAATTCCTCTCAAATTGTTCGCCATTACCCGGAGAATCTGAAAAGTCAGCATGGGGTTTCAGTCCCAGTTGACCCGCTAAGCCGATGGTGACGAAGCTCTAGTCAGTGTAAGACTGCCCTACCTCCTCTGCTCAGTTCCGAGAACCCTTGTGCAAAGAAGGTGGTTTGTGGACGCAGAGGCAGAATTGTTTCCACTCTTGGCAAGGGTGCTCAGGCCCTGTCATGCTGGTAAGATGTTTCTGTGAAACAACGCGTTGATTGAGGGTCAATCAACTTCCTGGGCTGCTTGATTGCAGGAAGATGTAACCGATGCCTGATCTGGTAGCAATGTAGCGAGGGCTATGGGGATTATCCTTTATCTTTTTTCTAAGACGGTTGATGGCCACCTGAAGCAAGTGGTTTTCCCCATGGTACTGCCAGCCCCAGACTTCAGTGAGCAGCCGGTCCATGGAGATCAGTTTGCCAGGGTTACGAGCCAGCAAGTATAGGAGCTTGTACTCGGTGGGGGTGAGCTTTACCTCCTCCCCAGCCAGCCTTACTGTGTGCTGTGCGACGTCTATATGTAGCTCGCCTGAGGTCAAGGAAGCCTGCGGTATTTCCTCAGGGGATTTAGTCCGGCGAAGCACTGCCTTTACTCTGGCCAGCAATACGTCAACGCTAAAGGGTTTGACAATGTAGTCGTCAGCACCGATCTCTAGCCCATGCGTCACGTCAGCAAGCTGGGCCTTGGCCGTAAGCATTATGATCGGCACTTGCGAGGACTGGCGGACATACCTACATACCTCCAATCCGTCCATTTCAGGCATCATGATATCAAGAATGATCAGGTCAGGCTCATCGTCATTGATGAACTGCAGTGCCATCCTGCCACCAGTGGCTGTAATTACCCGGTAGCCTTCCAGTTCCAAATCGCCTTTGAGTAGCTTCACTATTCTCGGGTCATCGTCGACTACCAGGATCGATGATTTTCGGCTAGGCATGGCTACTTGTGCTCTTTCCACAGATTATATGCCCCAACACGGACTCGCCTCCAGTTTGCCAAACACATGCTGCAACAGTCACCTAAGAACAAGGTTTCAAGGCTGTTCTGTGTAGGTGATGAGGAGCGCTGTTTCCCTCGTGATGCCATACCCCAAAGATGTAGCCAATGCCTGACCTGTTAGTAATATACTTGGCATCTCTAGCAGTATCGCCGATTTTCTTTCTCAAGCGGTTGATGGCGGTCTGAAGAACATGAGTGTCGCCTCGGTATTCACTTCCCCATATTTGGGTCAGAAGATAGTCGTGCGTCATGACCCTGCCCGCATGACGTGCCAGCAGACTGAGGATGCGGTATTCAATGGGGGTGAGGACAACCTCTGCCCCGGCTAGCATGACCCGTTGACTGGCCAAGTCTATAGATAGTTCACCGAAGGTCAAGATAGGCTGTTTCGCCTCCCGTCGGGACTGGGTGCGGCGGAGCACTGCCTTCACTCTGGCTAGCGCTATGTCAACACTAAAGGGTTTGATTACGTAGTCGTCAGCGCCGATCTCTAAACCGTGTATTACGTCCTCGAGGCGACCCTTGGCGGTAAGCATTATGATCGGCACCTGCGAGAACTGGCGGACACGCTCACACACCTGGAAGCCATCCATTCCAGGCATCATGATGTCAAGGAGGATAAGAGCAGGCTCGCCCCCCTCAATGAGCTGTAGAGCTGTCTCGCCGTCGCTGGCGGTGATTACACCATAACCCGCCAACGCTAAGACATCTCTCATGAGTTTCAAGAGGGCTGGGTCATCATCGATGACCAGGATCAGTGGCTTCTGTTCGTGCATGACTCCACCTCCTTACCCTCAACCGCTCCTGTTGTCTCTTCCCCTCACTAACAGTGGGATGAATTTGAAGGCACTTTCATGGTCCTGTTGCCCTCTCCACGCTGACACGGTCTCCGTAGGCACCTACTACGCTCTACTGGTAGTCAGAGCAAGTCAACTCTCGCCTCGGCCTCGTGAAGCATGGCGACCTCTATGCCCTGCAGCCAATACTTTACATCATTGCTCAGTAGCTTGTCCACACTTTCACATTCTTCTGAGTGAGCGCAGTCCCCACTACATAGGCTGTGTTTTTCTTATCTTTGTGCCCATGATAGAATAAGCAGGTGACCCAAGAAGGGTACAACGGGGAGGGAGGGCTTGAGATATCATGCACATCGGCGTGATCGTGGGTTCGGCTGTTTGGGTCATGGTAGTGTTTCTCTTCATGCTTCGCAATTGGCGAGTCTATAAGTTCAGGATCAACTTACTAAGAAATGACTTCGATACATATGCCAAGCTGCCGTCCATGAATAGTATGGTGTTGAAGTTTTGGAAACCCCTTTCGTCATTTGTCGAGGAAGAGGACGGACGACAAGGAAGCAATTCTAAAGATACATAGCTGCCAGGACCTGCTTTGGCAGAAGTCTATGAGGAACGACAACAGATAATGGTCTGCCCCCACATCCCGATCACGTCCCAATCCTCAAAGGGTGCTTGGTGAGGGCGCGTCCGTTAAAGCATTTGATTGATGGAGGGTTACATAATGACAAAAAGGCTGACAGTAATTCCGGAGCAGTGTTCCGGTTGCCGTATCTGTGAGCTTGTATGTGCCATAAAACACTTCAGAGTGAACAATCCAAAGAAGGCTGCCATAAGAGTAATGATTACATATCCGCACCCGGTCATGAGGATGCCGATTGTGTGCAGCCAGTGCAGGTCACCATTATGTGCCCGGGTGTGTCCTGCTGATGCCCTGCGCTTGGTCAACGGCGTTGTTCAACTGATCGAGGAGAACTGTGTTTCCTGCTACAAATGTCTGGAGGCCTGTCCTTTCGGAGCCATATACGCCCATCAAGATTGCGACCTGCCCATCAAGTGTGACATGTGTGGAGGCGATCCTGAATGTGTCAAGGCATGTCCGAAGGCAGCGCTCAGGCTCATACCGGAGGCCGTCCTGGGTGAATCCAAACGTCTCAACAATGTCCTGAGCTATGCTCAGATGAAAGAAATCGAGTTCTATGAGAAGGGGGAGAAGAAGATCATCCGCTATGCTGAGATAGGAGAAGAGTCATGAGCATAAAGAGCGGATATTTTAAGAAGCACCTGCACGTTGATCTGACCAGGGGCAACGCTGAGCGCTTGGATCTGTCAGAGACCTTTATCAAGAAGTACATTGGTGGCCGTGGTTTTGGTGCCAAGCTGATATGGGACAATCTGAGAAAGCACGACTTCAAGATTGATCCCCTCGGCCCGGATAACCTTCTAGTCATCGCGCCAGGTCCTCTTACCGGGGTCTACTTGCCCTCATCAGGAAAGAACTCCTTTGTGGCTATCTCCCCAGCTACCGGCCTCTACGGCGATTCGTCTATGGGCGGTGGCTTTGGCGTCGAACTGCGACAGGCCGGAATCGATGCTGTCTCCATTACCGGCAGGGCGCCGGAGTTATCCGTCCTTTTGATAGAGAACGGCGAAACAACGATCCTTGCCATGCCCGGACTGAAGGGTAAGAACTGCCTGGAAGCCGAAGGCTTGATCAAAGAGCGTTTGGGAACGCACGCCGTTCATGTCGCTACTATTGGTGTGGGTGGGGAAAACATGGTCAAGTTCGCCTGTGTCAATACCGACTGGAGCCGCAATGCCGGAAGGACGGGGATAGGCGCTATCATGGGATCGAAGAACCTCAAGGCTATAGTAGTGCGAGGAGACAAGGATATTCCGGTTTACAACGTGGCTGGGCTTGTAGCTGAGAACGCCATCGCTTTCAAGTATATGCGGGAACACAAGTATTTCAGGATGTGGCAGCAAGAAGGCTTGATGAACGTCATTGCGTACGCGAACGAGAAGGGGATTCTGCCATCGTACAATTTCAAGGACGGCGTCTTTGCCAAACATGACCAGATCAACGGCGCCACCATGCTCAGCGGTTACAAAATAGGCGACAGCGCCTGTTTTTCTTGCCCAATGTGTTGCGGTAATATCTGCCTGGTGAAAAACGGGAAATACGCCGGTACGGTAGTTGAGGGTCCAGAATATGAATCCTGCGCCATGCTGGGGTCCAATCTGGGAATCGACAACTTCGCTGCCGTACTTTCGGCAAATCGGCTGTGCGATGAGCTTGGCATAGACACCATCTCCACCGGCGGCGTCATCGGAGCTGTCATAGAGGGGTATGAGAGGGGCATCCTGTCACTGGCCGACCTGGATGGCAGAGAAATCACCTGGGGAGATGAGGAGGCAATCCTGGGGCTGATACAGAAAATTGCCCGCCGCCAGGGCATAGGCAACGTCCTTGCCGATGGGGCGAGGGGCATTATCAAACGCTGGCCCGAGATGGACAAGGTGATACTCCACGTTAAGGGACTGGAGCAGTCTGCCTACGACAGCCGATCCAGCCTTTCCATGGCACTGGCCTACGCTACCTCGGATATAGGCGCCCACCACACACGAGCATGGACCATCGCTAAGGAGATGGAACAGGGGCAGAACTGGTCTGATGACGAGAAGGTTGACATCGTCATTTATCACCAGAAGGTGCGCCCATTGTTTGATATGCTGGGCGTTTGCCGGCTGCCCTGGATCGAGCTGGGGTTAAGTGAACGGCACTACGCCAACTTCTACAAATACGTCACTGGAGAGGAAGCATCCCTTGAAGAGCTTCTGGAACGCTCGAATGATATTTACAATCTAACACGCCTGATAAACGTCCGCCTCGGCACGAGCCGGAAAGACGACAGCCTGCCGCGCAAAGTGTGGGCCAATCCCCCCCTCACCGGTCCGACTGCGGGCAGGATCATCAAACAGGACGATTTCAACAGAATCCTGTCGCTATACTACCAGAAGCGTGGCTGGAATGAAGACGGCATCCCCCCGGCTAGCTTAGAAAGGAAGTTTGAAGACTGGGCCGTACCAGCTTGGAACGAGCATAGGTAAAAAAGGAGTCGAGGCTATGCTCAAACCTTGCGGCTGTCTACGGATATGTCCGCCAGTTCCGCGAAATAGCTAAGATTCTTGTCCTTCGCTGTGGAAGGATCAGATTTACACCTATGGATGTTGCCACTCTGAGCGTAGCGAAAGGTCTCATGTTATGAGGCACTGGTGTTTTCGCAAAAAACGTGCGAGCCCTGAATCGGGTGGCATTGGGAAACTGAGTCCACGGACATAGTCAAGAAGCCGTTCGATCAAAAGGTACAATTTAGGCTCATAATCTCTCTTCTTTCGCTTACGACACCGAGCGATCACGGTTGATACCTGAGTCCACCCCCCTTGCAAATTCTGTACAGGTGTGCTATTGTGCAAGTAACTGGTTCTGGTTTAGGTTATCAATAGACTGTCAGACTTCTCAATCGTGACTACAGCCGTTGGATGACCCAACATGAGCCAAATACTTTAGGAAAGGAGGTCATCCAATGGGTTTTGTGGATAAGTCGCTTCAATGCTCCGACTGCGGAGCCACTTTTACCTTCAGCGCTGAAGAACAAGAGCACTTTGCCACGAGAGGCTATACCAATGAGCCCAAGCGCTGCCCAAGTTGCCGCTCATCGAGGAGATCTCAGAGGGACGGCTCTTCTGGCTACAGCTCTTCTGGCTACACGCCCAGGCGACAGATGTTCCCCGCGGTGTGTGCTACTTGCGGCAAGGAAACACAAGTGCCCTTCGAGCCGCGAAACGGTAGGCCGGTTTACTGCAGCGATTGCTACAGCAAAACTAGACTGACCCAAAGACGTTAGTTCTACCATGACTAGGCGAAGTGAGGCCGGGATTTAGCCCCCGGCCTTCACCGCCGCAGCCCCCCGGGCGAGCTTATTGCGAGACGCCAACAGGTGACAATATCCCACTTTGCCCAGCAGCGAGTCAGGCTGGTCTAACTGAAGGCAAAGGTAGCCTTGAGGGTCATGCCATCCATTGCATGACGTAGCTTACCCGTTCTTGTTGCCAGTCACGAGGCCTGTTAGGTCCGATTCCCAGGACAATAGAAAGCTTTTGCAGCGTTTCTGGCAAGGGTCTTTGTCTCCCGATCCTGATTTGGCTTCCGTTTGTGTTATAATATCCTTAGTCTGCTGGCCGTGAAGGCCAGTTTTTTGCTTGAGGTCATTGTCCCGTGTTGCACGATATCAGGAATATCGCCATCATCGCTCATGTAGATCACGGCAAGACCACTTTGGTGGACGCCATGCTCAAGCAGAGCCACATCTTTCGTGACAACCAGCAGATTGGCGAGCTTATCATGGACAGTTACGATCTGGAGCGGGAGAAGGGCATCACCATCCTGGCGAAGAATGCGGCTATCATCTATCGAGGGGTGAAAATCAATATCATTGACACGCCTGGCCACGCCGACTTCAGTGGCGAGGTGGAACGGGTGCTGAACATGGCTGATGGCTGCCTCCTCGTCATTGACGCGGTGGATGGCCCTATGCCGCAGACGCGGTTCGTGCTAAGGAATGCCCTGCAGAAGCGGCTCAAACCCATTGTAGTCATCAACAAGATTGACCGTCCCGCGGCACGCCCGGCGGAGGTCGCCAACCTGGTGCAAGACCTCTTCCTGGAGCTGGCCATAGACGCTGAACAATTGGATTTCCCTATCCTCTATAGTGCCGCCAAGGCCGGGTATGCTTTGGCTGACCTGAAAGACGCACCCAGGAGCATGGTGCCCCTCTTCGAGGCAATTCTGAAGCATATCCCGCCGCCCTCCGGCGATGTGCAAGGCGGCTTCCAACTACTGGTGGCGGCGCTGAGCTATGATAGCCACCTGGGACAGATTGCCGTGGGCCGCATCGCTCGGGGGAAGGTGTCAGTGGGGGATCAAGTAGTCCGTGTCTCGCGGTGTGGCACAACAACTTTACATAAAGCCACGAGACTTTTCGTCTTTGAGGGGCTATCGCGGCAGGATGTAGCTGAAGCAGAGGCGGGAGAGATTGTCGCGCTGGCTGGCCTGGAGCAGGTAGCCATCAGCGACACCATCGCCTCCATTGATCAACCAGAAGCGCTGCCTACTATCGACATTGGAGAGCCAACGGTGCAGATGACCTTTGGTGTAAATACCTCGCCCTTTGCCGGGCAGGATGGGCAGTATGTCACCTCGCGCCAGCTACGGGAGCGGCTCATGGCCGAGCTACAGACCAACGTAAGCCTGCGAGTACAGGAGACAGACAGTGCCGAGGTGTTCCTGGTCTCCGGGCGGGGTGAGTTGCACCTGGCTATCGTGATTGAGACGATGCGCCGGGAGGGTTATGAGTTTCAGGTTTCCAAGCCGGAGGCCATCATCAAGGTTGTCAACGGCCGCAAGCTGGAGCCCTATGAGTTGCTGGTCTTGGATGTGGTTGAAGAGGCCATCGGCGTGCTGACGGAGAACCTGGCCTCGCGGCTGGCGCAGATGACGGATATGCGCAGCGATGGCCAGGGACACGTGCGTTTGGAGTTCAGTATCCCCACGCGAGGGCTTATCGGCTTCCGGAGCTTTTTCCTGAAGGCCACGCGAGGCAATGGGGTCATGAACAGCATCTTCACTGGGTACGAGTTGCTGCGAGGCGAGCTGAAATCCACGCGCACTGGGGCACTCATCGCCGCTGAAACTGGTGTGGCGGTTACTTATGGGTTGAACAATGCCCAGCAGCGAGGACTGACCTTCATTGAGCCTGGCACGCCGGTCTACGAAGGCATGATCGTTGGCTTACACGCCCGCTACAATGACCTGGTTGTGAACGTCTGCAAAGAGAAGAAATTGACCAATGTGCGGGCCTCAACGGATGACATTGCTATCAGGCTTACCCCGCCATTGCGCATGAGCCTGGAAGAGGCGCTGGAATTCATCGCTGATGATGAGGTGGTGGAGGTCACGCCCAAGAACATACGTCTCCGCAAACGTGTCCTCTCCAGTGACAAGCGGTATCGGCTGGGCCGCGAGAAGGCCCAGGCCATGGCAGGAAGATAGAAACGCATTATCTTGACAGTCCGACAATCGGTTGAGGAGGTCGCCAGTGGCAGACAATTTGAAGATCATCCGTGATATCATATCCGAGCACCATTCCCTGAAGCGACATGTGAAGCTTGTTGGAGACTCAGTGACTGATCTGGAGGCGTTGTTCAGATTGCAGCAAGTACATGCTGGCTGGACTCAAAGTTCCATTGAGACCCTGTCGAAGAAGCAAGAGCAACTACTGCAGGCGGTAAGCTTTCTTGACGAAGGACTCAGGAATCATTTCGCCTTTGAAGAAAAGGCTTTCCCTATGCTGTTGGGGGAGGCCGTAATGAAAGCGCTTTTGCTGGAACACCAGGACATAAGCAGGAGACTGGGTGAGGTCAAAGCGCTGGTAACAGGTATTTCACCGGAGGCTGTGAGCCAAGGGGAGCTACTATCCAGGAAGACCCAGTTGCAGCAGAAGATCAGCGGCTTATGCCAGATGGTTGAAGAGCACGCTGCCGACGAAGAGGTGGTTCTAAAGATGGTGAAAAGGAGTCTGGAAGGGGAGGAAGCGGGAGGAAAGGCGGCGTAAACCAAAACCTAAAGCTTTTAGCCTTGTGATCACAGGCATCACTGTCATTGCGGATGCGATGCGCGGTCCCTGACGGGATGATGATTAGCAACAAGTGAGGCAATCCCAGGCACTACTATGTGGCGGAAAATCCAGCCTGGACACCCCTCAGAATTTCCCCAGCCCCTTTCACCATGGTGTCGATCAGTTCTCTCACCGTAACCACATCGTCAACAAAAGCGATGGCCAGAGAGCCTTTGGCTATCGTCTTGGTTTTCAAAGGCTCGTCGGGAGACTGTCCCAGTGTCACTTTCTCCAATCTTTTCAGCCATGCGCCCATTGGCAGGGAGTCCCTCTCTTTCATCACCCTCTCGTACTGCTCGGGGTTGGGGGGTGCTAGGGCCAGTCGGCGATAGACATGGTCTGTGGGGCTGGCCTTTACCAGGGCTTGCTTGTAGCTGTCACGGATGGGGCACTCCTTGGTGGCCAAGAAAGCTGTGCCCATGCATATCCCCTCAGCCCCCAGGCAGAGAGCAGCGGCAAAGGTGCGGGCGTCTGCGATGCCTCCGGCGGCGATGATGGGGACTTTCGTTTTCCTGGCCATCCAGGCCACCGCTATCAGGGTCGGAAGTTGAGAAGGGTGCTTAAAACCGATGCCCTCGATGCCTACAATGACCACGGCGTCCGCCCCGTGACGTGCTGCTGACAATGCGTGGTCCGGGCTGGCTGCTTTGTGAATCCATTTAGCCCCAGCCGCTTTTATGCGCTCACCGTACTCCCCAGGGCGGAACACGGAGGTCTCGATCACCTTGATCCCCTCTTCGAGGGCTGTGTCCAGCATTGCGTCCATGTCCGGGACAAACCCGATGCTGAAGTTCACGCCGAAGGGCTTATCGGTCATTGCCTTGGCCTTGCGTATGTCTTCCCTGAGCCGCGCCGGTGTGCGGAAACAGTGGGCGGTGATGATGCCAAATCCTCCTGCTTCGGAGACAGGTGCGGCGATGGTTGACTTCCCGATGCCCTGCATCGCACCCAGCATTATAGGGTACTTCGATCCCAGGAGTTGCGTCACTCTGTTATTCCAGTTCATCAGGCCTCCTCGAATCTCGATTTGCTCTGCCAGATTCCTGGTGCTCTTTTCCCCTTATTATAGGAGCTTTCTCAAGCTCTGGCTATGCTTTGGCCTCTGCACTCCCGTCCCTTGTTGGCGCTGGCGGCAATCTCTCGCCCTCACCGCTTGACGTTTCCCACAGCTCAGATGTACGATTGCCCAATGGACTATGTAGGGGCGTATGGCCATACGCCCCTACGCGTTGGACATGAGGGGTAACAAAATGACCGAAGAGAAAGGGTATCAGGACATCCTCCATCGCCGTTCTGTTCGGTTAAAGGGATACGACTATGCACAGGAGGGAGCGTATTTCGTGACTATCTGCACGCGGGACCGAGAGTGCATGTTTGGAGATGAGCATAATGGCGAGATACGGTTGAATCAATACGGCTTAATTGTTCGCGAAGAATGGTTGAGGACGGCGGAATTGCGGGAGAACGCCAAGCTGGAAGCATGTGTGGTCATGCCGAACCATCTTCACGGCATCATTGCTATCACCAACCGTAGGGGCGTATCGCCATATGCCCCTACGGGGACGTTACGTTCACCATCACACACCCTTGGGGCGATCGTTCGCGGGTTCAAATCCGCCTCCACCAAACTAATCAACGAGACACGTCATACCCCAGGCACACCCGTATGGCAGCGTAATTATTACGAGCACGTTATACGGGATGAAGACGATCTCCAACGCATCCAGCAATACATCCTTGATAACCCCGCCCACTGGGCCGAGGATGAAAACCACCCGCTCGGATGAATCAGTCTGCACGGGCCAACTTGAGGGAGTTGGGCTACAGATGGTGAGTGATCAAGCTGCAACAGAGAGGTAATAGTAATATGGCAATGAAAGTGGGACTGGTTTATGACCCCATATATCTGGAACACGATACGGGCAACCATGTGGAGGTCGCGGCACGGCTAAAAGAGGTTATGTGGCTGCTGGGAAATAGCGGAGTTAAACAAAGGCTGGTGGAAGTCAACCCCACGCCCGCCTCGGTAGCGTAACATATTGTGTGTAAAAAGAGGGGGGCGTATCCTTCTAGAGATAAGAGAAAGATATCTTAGAAAGGAGGACGCCCCATGGTACAGGTCAAAGACCTGACCCAACTCAAGTTAGAGGA
>VGOE01000025.1 GCA_016876035.1 Chloroflexota bacterium | reverse complement strand
ACATCCGCCTGGGCCGCAGCACCCCAGACCTCCGCAAGGGTGGGCCCGTGAAAAAACCTATCGCCGATAAAGCTAAAGGGTGACCAGTGTGCGGCGTAGAGCTTACCCCGCACCAAGACCACGTCGATTTCGATGACATCGGCGCCATACGCTAACGCCTCGACTGTAGCATTTATCGTATTGCCGGAGTTGTGGGCAATTCCAAGGACCTCCCCGTAATCATCCATAAGTTCCACGTCCAATTGCCTGTAGAACTGCTTAGGGTCGCCACCGCTGATGAACCCTGCCGCCTCGTTCTCGAAGGTGGCCAGGATTATGAGAGCACCCACGTTGAACAATATGACCAGGATAGACAGCACACAGACGCCAACTCGGAGAGCGAGTGGTGCCTCCCTGGCGACTCGATGCAGTAGCTCAGAATTCAACGAAATGCGACGCATCTACGTGTAATGCTTCAGTCGTTTTCGGACAAAGCACCTCTGTCAGAATGTTAGACCCCAACCCCGACTTTGGTCAACTCCCTTAGCCTGTTTACCTTTCTTCGCCTAGCGGCTGCTACCGTGAGTCCCCTCTCTCGCCCGGCCAGTAGCACCCGGGGGTTCCCCTATGCCGAACTTGTACGGTTTGTTAAAGAAAATGGCTGGTTCTGTTCGGGAAAACGGACGTGGCCCAAGAGATCGGCCCTCATTCACGATTGGTATTGCTGAGGGTGGCATTGCCACCCTCAGAGCTTGGGGCACTTTGCCGGTGATTCCTTGAAGGGCTGTCCTCGGAAAATATCTGTCTTCTCCACCGCTCGCTTCCATTTTCTTTGGTTTGGGTGTCACACCGGTGCTGAAGACTTGTCAGTTTTATGTTGATGGTATATGATTCTGTTTGAGGAATTCGATCGCAAAGGCAAAACAAGAGATAGAAAGGAGGCAAAAATGTCACAGCAAGCAGCTACAGAAAAGCCAGGCTATCCCATCACCGTCGGCGTCACTTACCCCGAGAAGCTTTCACGGCTCAGTACATTTTTCAGGGTTATTCTGCTTATACCTCAGCTATTCGTGCTTTGGTTAGTGAGCATCGTTGCGTTCGTTCTCATGTTCTTCGCCTGGTGGGTTGTCGTGTTCACTGGCAAATACCCCAAGGGCATGTTCGATTTCGTGGCCGGGTACCTTCGATGGAGTACAAGGGTTGCCGGCTACTGGTACCTCCTCACCGACAAGTACCCGCCGTTCAGCATGAGATAGCACTTCTAGGCTAGTTACGGGAGATATCGTCTGCCTGCACGATGGCTAATACTGGGGCCGCTTATTGCGGTTCTGGGTAGTGTTGTTGGCCTGGTCGGATCAGCGTTTGGAGAGCTGCTACACGGGATCCTGCTGGGGCCTTTTGTGGCTGCGCCCATCATCGAGGAATCGCTGAAGCCGTCCGGGGTGTACCTCCTGCTGGCGAAGTGGCCCCAGGCACTGCCCGGCCGCTTCTACACGGCGCTGTTGTCCGCGCTGGCAGGACTGGTGTTTGGGCTGATCGAGAATGTAATCTATCTCAACGTATATTTCCCCGATCACAGCCATCAGCTAGTGGTATTTCGCTACACGGCGGGTTTGGCATTGCACACTGTAGCCAGCTTTATAGTTGGCCTGGGTATCAATCAAAAGCTCATTGCTGCTGCCAAGGGCGAAATTCCTCTCTTCGCTGCTAATAAACGTTTCTTCATAACAGCCATGGTGCTTCACTCGGTGTACAACATTTCTGTTGTCGTGTTCTTCCGCCACCTGGACTAGCACAACGTAACAACCGAGATTCTTCTACCGCCTCAGGCGGGCGAAGCAGAAGGGCATGGGTGGTGAAGTCTTTTCAGGGATACTACGCTAGCTGACCGTTCGGCAGCCTGGTGCGACCTCAATCTTCTGAACGGCAAGCCCTTTGGTGTCTTTCTTGGGCTTGCACACCACCGAGGGAATCATCTTTTCGGAATAAGTAAAGCCCTCAGCCTCTGTGATGTCACCATACTTTGCCTTTAGCTCCTTCATGGGGCCGGCGTCCAAGGCCCTCATGGGACAGGCGTCAACGCATATTGGCTTCTTGTGCTCTGCCCACCTGTCCAGACAGAGGTCGCACTTCTGCATCTTGGCGTTCTCTTCAGCGCCAAACTGCGGGGCCTCATAGGAACAAGCCTCGAGGCATAACTGACATTTGTCTCTCCCCAGGCACGTCTCCCTATCCACTACTACTATGCCATCCTTTGCCCGTTTGGTGATGGCATTCACCGGACAGGCATCGACGCAGGCCGGTTCAAGGCAGTGGTAACAGGGAGTAGCCAGAAAGGCCACGAACACATCTGGGTATTTCCCCTTCTCTATGGTGGTTACTCGCATCCAACTGGCTGGCCCTGCGGGTACATCATGCCAGTCTTTGCAGGCTACCACACAGGTGAAACAACCTGTGCATCTGGTCTGATCGAAGTAGAATCCTGTCTGCATATTAGTCTTTACCTCCTCAAGGTCTTCATGATGTTGTTATTCGGCCTCACGGGCTGTATAACCTAAGCCTTCTCAACCTGCACCAGTGCGCTATTACAGACAAAGGCAGCACCCGGAGACGGTTTATCACTGGTGAAGACGTTTTGACACCCACCCCTATCCACCCCGCTTTCGTCAGGGGCAAACCAGGCGCCATCCGGCAAGTATGTTACGCCAAGCATGATCCTCTCAGTGACCCTGGCAGGGATAAGCATCTGGCCCTGTTCATTGAATATTCTCACCAGATCACCGTCACTGATGCCTCTGGCCCGAGCGTCTGCCGGGTTGATCCACAGCCTCTGAGGCTCAAGCTCCCTCAGCCAGGGGATGTTGTGAAACTGGCTCTTGGCGTGGGTCGGCGAGTGAGCCGAGATGATCCGCAAAGGATACTTCTCTATCAGAGGCTTCTCCCAGCCTTCGAAATACTTGGGAACCGGTGGCAACCGGGGATTGTTGTAGTCTGCCAGTGTCTGAGAGTAGATCTCAATCTTCCCTGATGCCGTGGGGAAGGGATTGTTCTTCGGGTCGTCAATCTGCTCCTTGAAAGAAGCGTACTCAGATAGCTCAAGCTGTAGGACTGCCTTGCGCCTGAGGTCGTCATAATCCCCGATGACCTCGATCGCTCCTGCGGCTTCCCTCAGCCACTCGTCTTCTGTCTTATCGTTGTAACCGGTGACGCCCAGCCTGGCAGCCAGTTCTTCACATATCTCGAGGTCGCTCTTGCACTCATACGCTGAATCGATAGCTTTGTTCACATAGGTATAGACCGGCGGTGACAGCATCCAGGAGGTAGCGATATCATTTCTTTCCAGAGCCGTATTGACCGGCAACAGGATATCGGCCAGTTTCGCTGTCGGAGTCATGAATAGCTCGTGGACGACAATGAATTCCATCTTCCGTAAAGCCCTGGCCATCTTGTTGCTGTCTGGCCACTGGTTGACCGGATTGGCATTGGTTATATAAGCCAGCTTGAGGTCGGTGTGATACCCTCCCGTTTTTCCTCGAAGCATGGCATCAGCCACCTTGCAAATATGGACCCCTGAATCGCTGTAAAACCAGGAGTAGAATGGCGAGGCGGCTAGCTTGTTGGCTGCGGGGTTGTCCCCTAAGGGAAAGATGTACTGGCCTGGGGGCGCCGGAAACTTGGGTTGGGCCGGCATATAACCAATCGACCCTACAATGCCTGGATAGCCACCGTGTATACCGACATTGCCCGTGATGGCAGCCAGCACTGCCGATGCCCGGTGGTACTGTTCGCCGTAGACGGTGCGTCCGGGACCCCATCCAGCCACCAGCGCCGCCGGCTTCATGGTGGCATAGTCCCTGGCCAGGTCAGAGATTACGGCAGCAGGCACGCCGGTAATGGCTTCTGCCCAGGCCGGTGTCTTGGCTACCCCGTCTTCCCTGCCGAGGACATAATCTTTGTACTGGTCAAATCCAACAGTGTAGGCATCGATGAAGGCCTGGTCTTGAAGGCCTTCTTTGATGATAACGTAGGCCATGGCTATCAGCATGGCGGCGTCGGTGCTCGGCCTTATGGGTATCCACTGGTCGGCCAAGAAGGCCACTGAGCCGGTATACCTCGGGTCAACACATACAATCCTGGCCCCAGCCTCCTTGGCTTGCTTCAGAAAGGGGGCGTTGGCCCTGAAAGATTCCACCGGGTTCCAACCCCAGAGAACTATCAGTCGGCTGTTGACAAAGTCATCTGGGGTGTTGCCCGTAATAAAGCCACCGTAGGTAGCTTGAGCGGCGAAGATAGGCCCTTCGCAGGAAATCACCCCCCAGTGTCTGGTGCACCCACCGAAGAGGTTGAGTAGCCTTTCCGCCACAGGTGGTCCGTAAAGGGCACCAATGCCACCAGCCACACCCATGTAAAGGATGGCAGATGGCCCATAGGTGGCCTTAACTCTCTTCAGTTGCTCCGCTACGGTATCAAGGGCTTCGTCCCACGAAATCCGCTCAAATTTGCCCTCACCCCTGGCCCCCACTCTTTTCATCGGGTATTTGAGCCGGTCTGGCGCATGTACTCTCTGTCGATAGGCAAACCCCCTGGCGCAGCCCCTGAGGTGAAGGGCTTCACTGGCGGCATCGGCATTCTCCACCCCCACAATCATGCCGCCCTTCACATGGATCTTGAGCGCGCATCTCCCCCCGCAGTCGACAGTGCAACTGGTAAGGACTGTCTTCACCTTGTTATCCGCTTTGCTACGTTTCCCGGAAGTCATCTCTTTGATTGTTCTCCTTTCGCAGTAATCTCCGTCTGCAATGCCATAGGCCCCAAAGTGCAGCCAGTTAGTTACAGCCGCCTATCACCGCCATCACTTTCCTATTTCAGCCCCCTCTGGCCACCCCTTCTTCATTCCTTTACCATGGGTAGCCAATCAGTGATCCTTAAGAGGTCTTGCTCTCTGGCACTGAATTCATATATCACATTGTGATCCATCAAGTAGCGTTTAGTCTGACTGAACCCCCATTCAGGGTAGCCTTCCCACATGGCGCTCGTGGTCTTGTAACCTATGGCGGCGTCAAAGTAGGCTTGACCATCGAAATTCTCCGTCCCCACCTTTTGTATCGCCTGCTGCAGGACTTCGAGAATGGCGGTCGTTTGGTGAGCCGCACCAACATAACCTACGCCAGCCTTAATGATTTCCTCGGCTTCAGATGGGCGGTACTGGTGAAGGAGGGTCTTAGCCAGGTCGACAATCGGTGTTGATTCATTCCAGTAGATGGACTGATTGGTGAACAAGGTCCCGTCAATGATCTCCCAGCCAACGAGATCCACGTAGAAGCCCTTGAAAGAACCAACGCTACCAGTGGCATCAATAAGCCTCGCCTTAGAGTCTATGGCTCGCAACTCCCTTAAGATGTAAGGCATCGCCATGCCAGAACCACTAGTTATATAATCACAGTCCTTCAGTTTCTCCGTTGTACCTTTGAAGATCGTCGTGCCCACGGCGGAAAAATAACCACCCATGTAGTCAAACTTGCCGGGGTGCTTCTCGACATATTCCTTTATCGCCTTGTCCAGGTTATGGGAAGACGGATCGCTCCAGCCTGCCAGGCCAATCTTGGGAATTCTCTGGGTATCATAATCCCACAGACTGTCGCTAACCCACTGCAAAAGGCTCTTCATTGCCCAGAACTGAGTGTTCGAAAAGCCAAAAACCCATCCCGGAGGCTCAAATACAGACGGCAAGGCACCCAGGGCAGCTATGACGACCTTATCCCTCTCCGCAAAAGGTTTCAATACCTCTGCCGCCCCAGGCATGTAGCTTATGACTACCTTCGCCCCCCGGCCCTTGCACCACTCATAGCCAATCAACTCCCTGGCAGGATCGGTCTTGGTATCGTAGGCAGCAATCTTTACCTTCACCCCAGGGATAAGGTTTTCTTCGTTGTAGTACCTGGGTATGTCCTCTATTACGTAATGAATAGGCTTACAGGCTGGTCCGGCTGGTCCGGTAAAATCCGTCAGTTCGCCTATGGTGATAGTCACCCTGCCACCTCCCCCACCACCACAACTCAAGGAAACTGGTGCTAAAATAACCAGGATCAAAAGGAAAGCTACACCAATTTTACACTTGCAATTCACTTTACCCCTCCTGGCTATCAGTTGACCTTCTGGCCTTCACAGCACTTGTCCCCTGGAGTCTCATGCAGAATTTGCCTGGGCACCGCTCCCTTGCTTCCCGCCGGCTGTGCCCAAACAGTGACAGCCCGAGACCGCGCTTCACCCCAGGTTGAGTCTGTAACCCATCAGCCTTTGCACGGCGCCTGAATACCCAGTCCCATTGCATTGCTGGGACGTCCTTTGCCCCCATCCTAGCATCAGTCACAAGAGTTGTCAACAGCGTGATAGAAGTGCAATATCTATAATATATCGAGGCTAGGCACGGCAATTTAGTGGCTACCACATTGACCGCGGGTGCAACAAATACTACAATACCATGTTAACAGGTCATTTTCATGTTTAGCTCGCTATCAGCCTGTAGAAGCTACGCCAAGTTGTTATTGGTACGGATACCGGGCACGTTGGAAACCGACAGTTGCTCCGGCAACCCCTCCGCTGCCCTTTTTACGCCGGAGGCAAGTGGACTGGCAAGATAGGAAGGCGCTATGACCAACGAGTATTTCCGAACCGAACTTGATGAGATCGATCTCGGCCTGATCAGGGAGTTGCAGGCTAATCCCAGGCAGAGCAACCGTGAGATGGCTTCAAGGCTTGGCATTAATGCAGCCACCGTGAGCAGAAGGCTGAGGAGACTTCGCGAGGAACGTGTCATCCATGTGGTGGGTATTGCCACCCGAATCGCGCTGGGATATCACACCAGCGCTTTCATTGCCATCAATGTCGAGGCAGGGAGAATTGATTTTGTGGTGGACAACCTGGCCTCCCTTCCAGAAATCAGCAACATGGATATCACCGCCGGTCGCTATGACATATTAGCCTGGGTGACATGCCGTGACTTGGTGGATTTCCACATCTTCTTGACCAAGAAACTGGGTGCTGTCTCCGGCATACGAGACACCGAGGTCATGATCGTCTTGAAGAACGTGAAGTTTTCCTTTGGCCTAGCGGTCGATAATATGGCGACTTCACCTAAGGATCTCGATCCACTGGATTTGGCGCTGATCAAGGAACTGGAAATTGATGGGCGACTGAATAATAGCCATCTGGCAAAGAGGCTGCATATAAGCTGGCGCTCGGTGCGCAGCAGGCTGGACAGACTTGTAAGCGAAGGCGTCCTCCAGTTCGCTGCTATCCCGAGCCGGTATCCCTTAGGTTATGCAGCGGAGACATTGATACTGATCAAAGCCGAACTCAGCAGAATCGATGACGTGGCACAAATCGTGGCGCGCTTTGACGAAGTTGAAACTGTGGTCGTAGCTGCGGGGCGCTTTCAAATAATTGCCTGGGCCAGTTTCCGCGACCCAAAGCACATATACGGCTTTCTCCGCAGTGAACTCGGGGCCATACAGGGTATTGTGAGCTATGAGACACTGATTAGCCTTGGAGCCACGCAGTCCTTTCCCCAACTATTGTCCCATGATCGCCAACCGCTCCGATGGAAGACACCGGCAGTGGCTGAAAAGAATCGGCGGCAAGCCAAGCCTTGAAAATCGCCGATGACATGGATAGTGTCGTTGTTATTGTCACCCAGTGCTTGCATCCACCTGCGTGGTAGTCGAGGAAGGGGGCAACAGAGACAACAATTAGTCCCCCTGAGCAAGTGTCACACTGGTAGCCAGGTCACCAAGGATCAAAAGGTGCCACCCAGTACGGCCCACCCCAACTCAGATCCCAGGGTGCTCCCTGGACGAGGTGCGCCCATATTGACCAAGAGATAGTCCGGCAGGCGCCATAGAAGAAAAAGGCCCGATAGAAGGCCAGCCAGGCTCGCTCGGGCAGGGCAATCTTGCGCTCCAGCCAACCCCAGGCGGGATCAGCGGGCCGCACGACAGTGCGGAAGTATTCACTGCTCAGCACCCGCCAAGCAAATACTACGACGATGAGCACCCAAGCTGCGTCCATAACAAAGCCGAGACTGCTGTAGTAGGCGATCGCATCACCGTACTTTCCTTCGCCAGCACCGTAGGCCCACATCCCGAAACTGATATTGCCGTTATAGAAGGGCCAGAACATCATCACCCCCACGCTATCGAACGAATCAGTGATGACATGGGCCGAGTACCCGACTAGCACTCCGAAGAACCAGGCCTTATTCCTCTTGCTGATGAGATAAATCAAGCCAGCGAATATCACCCCAGCCATGAGTGAGGTCGTGAATCCCAACCCCGGCCAGCCACGGTGGAACTGGGCCGGATTTTCAGCCTTAAGATGGATACCGCCGATGTTCAAGCCGTAGGTGTAAAGCTTGGTGAGGAAGTCAGGAGCGAGGGCGCCGACCAGCAGACCCAGGTAGGAGACCCGCCGCCCTATGTGCTTCAGAAAATAGAAATTCTCCAGCTCGTGGGCTGCCCAGCTCATGACCGATGCCCCCTCCATCTATCGATGAGTGGCGCGACCTGCCACATCCATACAACGATGAACAGAGGGCCAACGACAAAGTTGAGCACCGCACCCCGCAAGAGTAGGCCCAGGCCGATGTAGACTAACGCTGCAGTACCGTAATGCCAGAGTTCATTGCGGCTGAACAACTCTCGGAACGGCTTCTTCGGTGGCTTCGATGGTTTGCTAGAACCGCCGATGCCGGGGTCTTGCATGGGAGAAGGATAACTAAGGAGCTTTCTGCTTGTCAATCTGCCGGAGGCGAGATAAGCTAGGTGGGCCGACGCTCTGCCTGGCAACCGAAGGGCGCTGGGGTTGAATAACGCCTTCGCATCAAGCCCGTCGCAGACTATATCTGCACTAGCCACGTTTCGGGGCTGGATTAACATGGGCAAAAAGAATGTGGGCGACACGGGGCCCGTTTGACAATGTTCGCAAAACGTGGTAAATGTGATGATTGACAGGGTATAATTGTAAGATAACGCAGGTGACCAATTGCAGACAGGAGGAAAAGGAGATGGCGCTGAAAGCTAGAATGTCTACTGCTATTGAACCATCAGCCAAGCGCCTATCACATAAGTTGCTGTCCTTCCAGGTCAAGGTCGTGGATAAATATGTGCCTGATAGAGTATTGCTCTTTACTGTCAATGTATTGGACAAGCGAATACCACCAAAGGTGATCTCGTCTGTGGTTGATGGTATAGGCGAACGCCTTCCTCACAAGGTACGGTCCTCCGTTATTACCGCCGCCGATGAATATGTCCCCGATGCCGTGGCGAATTCGCGGAAGGTCTGTGCTGTGCTGGCTGGCCTTGGAAAGTATATTCCCAACAAGATAATCCCCTCGCAATCCGCCGACAAGTGGGATGCGGTCAAGCTCAAGTTCCACATCCCTACGCTGGTGACTTCAAGGAGAGTGCCAGACGCCAGAAATGCTTGACGCCATTGCTTACGGCACCGGTCTCCAGCCTATTGCTGAGCGGGGCAACATCGATACATTTGATGCTGAAGGGATAATGCCTGTTGCCTCTCTTACCGCTACAGCAGCCCACCACGGTACAAGGGAACTGTAGGGGAATTGTTCCATGCGGTACGAAAAAGTATGCGTTGAAGCACTGGGCTACGAACTCCCAGATAAGGTGGTTACATCGTTAAGCCTGGAAGAGAAGCTGCTCCCGGTGTACAAGAAGCTGAACCGCTCTTTTGGACGTCTCGAAGCCATGACAGGGATCCGTGAACGGCGTCTGTGGGATAAATCAGTGCAACCCAGCCAGGTCAGTACCAGAGCAGCCGAAAGGGCCATAGCTAAGACTGGAATCGACAGAAAAGACATCGAATGTCTACTCCACACTTCCGTAAGCCGTGACTTTCTGGAGCCAGCAACAGCTACCGTGGTTCACGACTCCCTGGGGCTTCCTCCGACGGCTATGATCTTTGATATCTCAAATGCCTGCCTTGGCTTCGTCAATGGCATGATCACCCTGGCCAATATGATTGAACTGGGGCAAGTGAAAGCAGGCATCGTGGTGGGCGCTGAGAGCAGCGTGCCACTGATTGATGCCACAGTCAATGAACTCTTGAATGATGGAGAGATTAGCAGAACCAAGCTTAACCTCGGTCTCGCCTCGCTAACTATGGGCTCAGGAGCAGCGTCCGCCATATTGTGCCACTCTTCCATCTCAAAAGCAGGGCACAAACTGGTGGGCGGTGTGGTACGCACTGCCTCACAGCACAACGGCCTGTGTCGTGTCGAGGGCGATGCCTGTGTCTCCGATGCTGATAATTGCCCCAGTATGCGAGCCGATCCTCAAGGAGTCCTGAAGAATGGCGTAAAACTGGTGTGCGAGGCGTGGTATGCCTTGATGGAAGAGCTGGGCTGGAAGGCCTCGGAGATCGACATGGTTTTTGGCCACCAGGTTAGTGCCGTCCATCAGCGGATAGTGTTGGACACCCTCGGGCTGGATAGATCAAAGGGATTCTCTACGGTGGAATATCTGGGAAACATTGGCTCAGTATCGCTTCCCATTTCCCTGGCTAAAGGAATTGAGGAGAACCGCTTGAAGGCTGGCAATAAGGTTGTCATGATGGGAGCCGGCAGTGGCTTGTGCTCCATCCTGCTGGGACTGGAGTGGTAGCCTGGGAAATTCACCCATGACTCTATTTCCCGTCATTCTGCCAGTCGCCGAAGACATCAACGAGCTTCCCCAGGCAAAGCAGGCAGCTTTTCTGAGCAGGGTCTCGCGGGAGGCCCTGAAACTGAGTGCCGAAAAGAGCGGCATCACACTTGGGGAGCTTTCCAAGAACCAGGACAATGCTCCGCTTCCCTTTGGCCACTATTGCTGGTCCGTTTCCCACAAACCGAGATATGTGGCCGCAGTTGTCAGCAGTGACAAGATCGGGATTGATATCGAGGAAGTGAAGCCTCGAAACGAATCGCTGTGGAGCTATGTTGCCACCGGGGAGGAATGGGATCTGTGCGGAGGAAAGTCCTGGGACGCCTTCTTCCGCTACTGGACTGCCAAAGAGGCGGTTTTGAAAGCTTGTGGCATTGGTCTAGGGGGGCTGAAGGCCTGTCAGGTGATCTCGGTGCCCGATGAGACCGATGTTGTCCTGCAATACCGGGACTGCGTCTACCAGGTGGAACAGTTGCGCTGCAACAATCACATCGTCTCTGTCCTCAAATCCGACGGCGAGGTGGAGTGGGTAACCCCAAAAGTCGGCGGATCGTTAGATCGTTCAGGGTCTTGTAGCAATTTCCCATCCTGGGTTGAGCCAGCACCACGAAGCATGAAGACCAGCCAAGATTAGACGCATTCCTCGCCCGGTGAGTGTCATCCTTCCGGGGAAGGACAGACCTGACCTGCACTCACACCGTACACCGCATCGGGTCAGGGACCCGACGGCTACTCCATGCCACCATAGCCTCCCGGGAATGCTATTATCTTCGATAGATGTCCCGACGGTGTCCGATACGGAGAACAACGATATCATTGCCCTCTATGTCAAAAATTACCCTGTAGTCTCCGATTCTGAACCTGTAAGTTCATAAAGCAGGGTCCACCATTCTTTTAGCATATTCTCTTGGCGCCTCTGAATATCTTCCCAATGCCTCTTTAATTCTTTCTTTGGTTTGTGGGTTGAGACTGGCAATATCTTTTACCGCTCGGTTCGTGTAAACCAGGCGAAATTTCACTTTCGGTCGCCTTTTCCGAATAACTCTTCGTGCGTGGAGACTCTGCCCGCTCGGTAATCCTCGCGAGCTTCCTTTATGCTCTCCAGATACTCAGGACTGGTAGCTGCCAGAAGATTCTCAATGAAGAACTCCTTTTTTTGTGGTTCAAGTTCTTGTATGGCTGAAATAATGTCTTTGATAGAGAACTTCATCTTGATTTTAACATCAGCCAGACTTTCCGCCATTTCCTCGTCCTCCCTTCAGGAATATGGCTTTATTCCAACATATCACATTGGTATCTCACATGTCCCGATTTTCACTCTGTTCGGAGGATTTAACGGACGTCAGGCCGTGCCGTACCTGTCATGGTATAGCTTGGCCTGATGCATGAAAGCCTCGATCCTGGTTTGCTCGTTGGTCGGCTTTAGCCCCTCATAGGTCATGGTAAGAATCGGAATGCGATTGTGCTCCCTCTGTAGCTTCTTGTAGATGGCCGTCGTCAAAGTACCATAAAGGCAGTTCAGGACAATGAGGTTGGCTATGCCGCTGCAACCTCTGGCAGCATAGCCCTCCGCCTTAGACATGTTCACCGTTACCACCGGGTCTATAGCCTCAGTCACGTATGGGGCGATGGCCCTGACCCGCTCTGCCACTCTCGGTACACGGCAGTCGTCATAGAGGCCATCTCCCAGCATCCGCTCGATCTTATTCTTCCAGCCCATGAACCAGCGCCTTCTGAGGCAATAGTAGAGGGAAGCCAGATACTCCCCCCTGGAAGCGTGAATGCTGGGGTACATTTCATTGAAATACACCAGGTAGTCGGTGGTGCTAGGCCCGTACCTCACCTCTGCCCCCAGGGACTCCAGATTCTTGACTATATCGTTGTTAGCCCAGGGGTTCATGCAGCTATAAAACTCGCCCACAACCCCTATGATCGGCCTGCTCTCCCTCTTCACCGGAATGGCGTTCATAGCAGCGATTGACTTCCCCAAAGCCTCAGGAAAGCTGCCGTTGACAGTGGCCGAAGACAGCTCCTCTATCGCTTTTTGATAGACCCTGTCACTTTCGCCTTTGTTCGTCTCGTAGGGCCGGGTATGAAGCAGCTTTTTCAGCAAGACATCGGTGGCCAGCCAGCCTTTCCAGATGGCAGCCGCCCACTTGAGGCCGAACATTCGGGTGGCCTCGTCGTGGCGTATGGAGGTGATGGGGGCGATCACCGGTACCTGGCTTAACCCCAGTTTCTTGAGGGTAAGCTTCTGGGACAGGCCGTACTGGCTCAGGCGGCAAGAGCCATCGAAATTCAAGGTGACAAAGGCCGACCTGTCCGGGTCGAAATCCTCAGACTGAACCTTTTTGACCAAATCCCCTGTGGTAACCAGGTAGGGATGGCACTCCTTGGTAGAAACATACTTCCGGCCCAGCTCTTCCGATAGCTCATCAGGCATGGGCAATACCCTGGCATCTATCCCTACTGACTGAAGAGCAGCCGCCCAGATATGGGAGTGACCGGAACCATTGAAGATGTAAAGCGTCCTTTCCAGTTCCCTGATCTTCTTCGAAGGCTTGAAGATGCTTATCGCCCCCTGAGAGCCAACCACGCTCAGGTCTTCTCCACCTTCCTCGGATATTTCGCCCTTCGGCCTGTTGAGGGTGTCAAGGAAGGCTTCCAGCCTGGTCATCATTCCGGCGTCGCCGCTGTGTTCATCCACCTCCAGAACCAGGTACGGGTCTTCACCCATAGTATCCTCAAGATACTTGGCAAAGAAAGCGTCCGGGCCGCAGCCATAGTTGGTGATCATGATGGGACTAAGGCCTCTGCTCTGCTTCACCAGCATTGCTGCCCTCAGAAGGTTCTGCTCATTCTTCCACACCAGGTTAGAGTACTGAGGCGGCAATCTAACACTATCCAGAGACAGCATGTCGTAGGGTATGGCCATTATTCCCAGCTTGCGCAGCTTCTTAGAAATATTGAGGTTCAACCCAACGTCATGAACGTTGTAAGGTTTGCCTATTACCACCACCCCCTTCTTGCCCCGGCCAAGGCTCTCCAGCACCTCTTGCCCTCTTTTGAGGCGCCACCTTTCAAACTCTTCTTGAGCCTCAAGGGCGGCCGCTATGGCCGCGGTGATGTCCTTGCTCTCTTTCCCAAACTCCTTCCCGATCTGCATCATCTGCGCCTCGAGGTTTCTCTTTTCTTCTGCCATGAATATGGTGGGGCTCACGATCTTGATCTTGGTGTCGAAGGCAGCCCCCAGCATAAAAGGGATCGCCTGGATGTAGGGACAGTTGTAGCTCCGGTTCACATCATCCCCACCTTTTTCCAGATCAATCACGCTGGGCAGGAATACGCAGTCCACACCCTTTTCTATGAGATTAGCCATGTGACCGTAAGCTACTTTGGCCGGGTAGCAGGTCTCCGCCAGAACCTCCTGAAGCCCCCGGTGGACCAGCTTGCTATTGGTCCTGTCAGAAAGCACCACCCTTAGCTTCAAGGCAGCGAAAAACGCCGCCCACAGAGGAAATTGCTCAAAGAACATCAATATCCGGGGGATTCCGATGGCCGGGGAACTCGGATCAAGTTCGTCCCCCCTGTAATAGCGCATAAACATCTCTTCCCTTTCCCTGAAAAGATCGGGAAGGTCTTCAGCAGCCAGGCTTCTATGATACTGTGGGCCGTCCTCTTGTGCGGTCGTGGCTGGGCTGCCTGCCACGATGTCGTATCTGTCACAGATACCGCCATAGAACGATCTGAGTCTGCCTCCGATAGAGACCCTCTTTATCTCGCAGCTATTGGGACAATGACGGCACTGAAAGGACTCTACTCCATACTCCCTATCATGGAGGCGAAAACCAGCGAAACTGCTTCTTACCGGAGAGCCTTTTCTCTTCTCCATGACAATCAAGGCCGCCCCTATAGCGCCGGTCACTTTATGAGCCTCCGGCACTGCCACAGCCCTTCCCAGGATATTCTCGAAAGCAGCCACCACGCTCTCGTTCCCAGCCACGCCGCCCTGGAAACATACGTTCTGACCGATCCTCTTATTGCCCACTACTTTCTCGATGTAATTGTTGGCAATGGAGTAAGCCAGACCAGCCAGGAGGTCTTCCTTTGGCGCACCCACCTGCTGGTGGTGTATCAAATCGGACTCCATGAAGACCGTACAGCGGGTCCCCAGGTCTACAGGGGCTTCTGAAGTGAGAGCCAGGTCACTGAATTCCCTTTCCATACTTACATTGAGCCTGCCCGCTTGTTCCTGGAGGAAAGAACCAGTTCCGGCGGCGCAGACCTTGTTCATTTCAAAGTCGACCACCGCACCATTCTTCAGGCGGATGTATTTTGAATCCTGGCCCCCTATTTCAAGTATGGTGTCCACTGTCTTATCAATTTCCAGAGTTGCCCTGGCTTGAGCCGTGATCTCATTGACTGCCAGGTCAGCCCCAACAAAATCCCCTACAAAATAGCGACCGCTGCCGGTAACCCCCACCCCCTGAATCTCAACGCGCTCTGCTATCTCATCTCCTACGTCGGCAAGCACCTTCTTGACCACCTCGATGGGCTCGCCTTCTCGCAGGATATATCTCTTGGCCAGCAGATCCTTGTGTTCATCGAGAGCGACTACCTTCACACTGGACGCGCCAACGTCGATACCGAGGTACACCTTCTGCTTCTGCCCCTCTCCAAAGCCAGGCGTCTCCTTCAGGGAGCCAAAGCTGGTTCCCTTGCTGATCAGCGGTCTCAAGTGGGATCTCTTTGCCTCCTTCGCCTTCTCAGCCACATATTGCCTCAAGTGCTCTGTTGCCTTTTGCAGGCTGAAGCAGTTGTCATTCCTTCCTTCCAGGGCAGTGATTGCCGCACCGATAGCGCCCATGATTTTGAAATGCTGGGGAATAATTAATTCGCCCGACTCGAGCCCAAGCAGGTCCTCAAAAGCCTTTACCACGCCTTTGTTGGCCGCCACCCCCCCCTGGAAGGCTACGGGCTTCTGGAACCTTCTCCCCTTGCCTAGGTTGCTCATATAGTTTCTGGCCAGGGCGTAGCATAGTCCGGCCACTATGTCCTCTGTTGGGGTTCCCGCCTGCTGCAAATGGATCATGTCAGACTTGGCGAAAACGCTGCACCGGCCAGCGATAACAGCCGGCCTTTCAGACCTCAAGACCAGGTCGCCAAATTCATCCTCAATAGAAACGCCCAGACGACATGCCTGCTGGTCAAGAAAAGAGCCCGTTCCAGCAGCGCATATTTCGTTAAGCGCGTGGTCTACAATGACTGGCCTGCCGTCCTTTTCATTCCGCTTCAGAAAGATCAGCTTTGAGTCCTGCCCGCCAATCTCGATCACCGTTCGGACTTCGGGATGAAGATAGGCCACCGCCTTCCCTTGCGTCACAATCTCATTTTCCCTATCTATCACCAGGATATCGGCCACGAGGTTGCGGGCGCTGCCCGTGCTCACTGCACCCTTCAACTCAGGGAAATCTCTCTTCAGGCGATCTAGTGCCGCGATTAACACCTGAAGGGGTTGCCCCATTGTCCTCTCGTAGACGCTTTCCAGAATTTGGAGCTTCTCATCCAATATGGCGATATTCAGGCTAACCGAGCCTACATCTATCCCCATGTAGGCCTTGCTTGAGCGTGTTATTCCCATTTCTCCTGACTCACAAAGCATCGACAGCATAACATCCCCATAGACGCTGCCATTGTCGGGTTAAGCAACGGCCAGTTGAGAGAACTGGTCTGAGTTCGAGGTTCAGCACGGTGGCCTGTGGACACGATCCCCAGTACAAGACCGCGACGGTTCTCCCTTCAGAACGGCCTGGTCATTCTCCGGCAGCTTAAGAGATGTTCTTCAACAGCAAGAACGCCGCAAACGGCAGCATCTATAAGTTCAATCGGCTTTCGTTTGGCTCTTCAATTCCTCCAGATCAAGAGGCTCGCCCTTGGATGTCTCTCTTCGCAGGCTGATGGCTCCGATAGGGCAGACGTCCTCGCAAACGCCGCAGCCCATGCATCTTTCAAAGCTGATAACAGCCTTTTCTCCTCCGTCATCCATGCTGATGGCCTTGAACCGGCAGGTATTCTCGGCACAAGCTCCACAACCATTGCAATCGTCCCTCACCTGAGCAACATAGCCCGAAGGGGCCAAAAATGGTATGGTGCCCCCTAGCTGGTTCCACATTCTGATCCCCAGGCAGCAGCAATCGCAGCAGTTACAGATGGCAACAAACCGATTGCCTGCTTCCTTCTTAAAGTAGGCGCAGTGAACGTCGCCTCGCCTGTGGGCGTCCTCAATTACTTTCACGGCCTCCGCCTGCGAGATTCGCCGAAACTTCGGGTTGTGAACATCGAGAAAAGAGGCAAAGGGATCACCGACAAAAAGGCAAACCTCCTGGGGAGGCGGAAGACAGGGATTTGGTGAAACAGCACGGCAAACGCAGGTGCCCACCGCAATAGAATCAGGGTTTTTCAGAATTACGTCTCTAGCTAGCTTAAAGGGAATCACTTTCTCAGACAGAGGCAAGTTTAAGTCTTCCCTCTGCGTCACCAGTTTTATGGCATCCTGCAACTTCACTACTTTTCCGTGGTAAATATTGGTGTCAGAGCTCATTGCTGCCTCACCTATCTGCTGTGCGTAAGCCTCGATCATATCTTCCAGTTCGTCGGCCAACTTACCTGGAGGCTTCACTGCAGGAAGACCAGAGGATTGAAAAACGTGGTAGATGAAATGATCAATGTACTTCAGATAAAGGTAGAGCGCGAAAAAGTCGTTCTTATCTTCCAAGGGAAAGAGTTCGTAAAGTGCTCTTGTTGTCTCGTGGTGCATAAGACTCTCCTTTCGCCAAAGCAGGCAGGCAAGCTGTACCTGACTTACCCCTGATATCCGTCACCTTTTCAGTTTTCAATTCGGGCGAGCACCATGCAAGGCGTACGTTGGCTGGCAACTAACCATGTGTAGCTATATCATAGCCGCCCGCAGACTGTCAAATCATCAGTGTGGGTGGAGGTGGTGTCAAGAGGCGTGTGTTGGGGGCTCTGAGAGACTTTACCTTGGTCAGGCATGCACGGTCTTGGTGAGGCGGCCTTGGCAATACAGTCAGAAGCTCGAAGGAAGGGGGAGACAACCATGATGATACCCAACAGCAGGGCAAGGCATTTCAGGACCACTCCTTGGTTATCCCGCTCTTACTCAGCTTCCACGAATTGCGGACAAGCTCAGCAGTCACGAATCACGATACTTTCACAACCCTCAAGATTGTGACCGTTTCACGTGCGATTACCGCTGGAATATTGCCTAGATCCTCCCGAATGAAACGGGACATCTCGGCAGAATTAGCAAAGACACCCCAGGCCACTATGTCATAACGCCCGGCGCAGATTACGACGTGAAGAATTCGCGTATCGGATGCCAGTTGATCGGCTGCAGACTCAATGCTACGGGGATGGACTTTCAGTAACAGCCCTGCGATTGCTTTGTACCCTAGCGCGAAGGCATCTGGCATGCTCACTACGGTCACGATGCCCTCATCCAGAAGTCTGCGAAGTCTCCTGCTCGTAGCGGTTCTGCTCAGTGCAATTCTGCCGGCAAGTTCCAGGCTGGTGCTTCTTGGGTTGGCCTCCAGCTCTCTGATCAGAGCTAGATCAATCGAATCCAGCTTCGCTGTGGTTTGCCATCTTCCGACTGTGAATTGGCGTCTGCCAGTGAGCAGGGCCCAGGTACTCTTGACGTCAACAAGGCATGGTAGGCTCTCCGCACTGGCAAGGTGAGGAATACTGCCCAGTGTGTCCCTGACAAAGTGAAATAAGTCTTTGGAGTCATGTCTGGCTACCCACGACACAATGTCATAACGTCCGGTTGTCAGAAGCACGCTCCCTATGCCTGGCTGGCGTGCCAACTCATCGGCCACGGTGTCTACGTTGCCATCACGAACGTTGATGAGCATATGTGCCCGTTCCTGATATCCCAAGGCTGCCAAATCGGGAACGGCACGAATTTGAACGATCTTCTCAGACAGCAGCCTTTGCAGCCGTCTGAATGCTGTGGTCGGGGGGATTCCGAGCTTGGCTGCAATTCTAGCATTCGACTGCCTTGCATCTGCCTCGAGTTCTCGTATCAGCTTAAGGTCTGTCTCGTCGACCCCGCGAGTAGTTCGTTTTCCTGACATGGATACCTCCCGTCCTAGGAAGCCTCGTTTCAATATGGTAACGGCGTATCAGTCTATTGGCAAGTCTGGCCATTGGACATTGTAGTTCTTGTCGAATCGGAGGGAAAGGTCTCGGAGAGGTTGGGCCCCTCTCGCCCTGGCAGGGGAATGGTGCACCTGTGCCGATATAGGCTGATTGTGGATGATATGTGCAATCATAGTGCACATTGGGGTGTTATATTCCATATAGTATTGACTCATGTGTCATACTGTGCTAGACTCTAGCCGATTTTCCACCGAGGCGACTGAGAACAAGCCTCTAAACTGCTTATACAAACGTGAAGCACGACTGCGCTATGCACAAGGTTCTTGGGCAGCTACGTCAATATGCAGCCAATGTGAATCTAGCGTTGAAGCTGAGGCATTAGATAGCCTCAAATTAGATTTAGATAAGGAGGTGCTGAAATGCCTGACTATGATGTGATCGTCGTAGGAGCGGGCCATAATGGCCTGGCAGCGGCCACTATTCTGGCCAAAGAGGGGCTGAAAGTGCTAAGTGTGGAGAAGCAGCGGTACGTGGGCGGGATGGCAGGAACCACGGAGTATTTCAAAGGGTTCAAGCACAACATCGGCGCCTGGGCGCTGATGTGCCATCGCAAGGAACTCATGGAGGCCTTTGAGCTACAGAAGTACGGCCTGGAGGTGATCGACCCGCCCATATCGTTCCATACCATCGGCGATCCCCCTGATGCTCCGTATATCCTGTACAACGATCAGAATAAGCTAATGGAGCATCTGCAAAGGGACCACGGTGAGGCCGCTGTCCAGGCACTCGCGAAGCTGTACGAGCTCGTTCAGGTTGTTGCCGAGCCGATGGACAAGATGCGCTATGGGGCGCCCAGATCGGCAGGTTCGCTCATTGATGAGGCGCCGGATGCCCGAACCAAGGACATCATGCGGCGCTGGGTCTACGGCAGCGCCATGGATATCATCCGCGAAATCTTTCCTGACCGTTCCAAGAGCCGGGTGATACAAGGTTCCCTGGCTGCCATGGCCATTGACGGGATCAATTTGGGGCCATACAGTCCGGGAAGCGCGTTCTCCATGGCGTATCATTTTGCAGTTCCTGGTGTGGGCAACTGGTACCAGTTTCCCAAGGGCGGCATGGGGATGTTCTCGGAGGCCTTGAGGAAGAACCTCGAGGCGCATGGCGGTGAGGTAAAACTTGGCACACGGGTGAAGCGGATACTAGTGAACAAGGGAAAGGTGGAGGGGGTGGAGCTAGCAAGGGGTGAAAAGATAACTGCCAAAGTGGTGCTTTCCAATGCTGATGCGTATGCCACCTTTATCGGGATGATAGGTGAGGAACACGTGCCCGCTGATTACGTTCAGATGGTGAAGCGGATCAACTTCCAGAACCCGTGGATACAGATCCATGCCACGCTGAAGGAACTACCGGAGTTCACTGGTGAGCTTGCCTACGCCAATAAAGGGCCTCTTCGGGCGATGATGGCTTATATCCCCTCACCGGAACATCTAGAACGGTGTTATGAGGCTTTCAAGTGGGGCAGGGTGCCGGAGACGCCAGCGAGCTACTACGCTATTCCCAGCTACTTTGACAAGAGCCTCGCTCCGAAGGGCTACTACACCTGTACTTTCTTCGCCAACCTGTACCCGGTGAACGCTCCGAAGAGGCAGCAAGAGAAGCTGAAGGAGGAGATGGCTGACAAGATTATTGATTTCTGGACTCAGCGGGCCCCGAACTTCAGGGAGGCCATTATGGATCGGGCTGTTTTCTCTGCGCTGACCTTCGAAGGCATGTTCGGCATCACTGGAGGCTGCTACTGTCACGGGCTGCACCTCGTGGAACAGATGTTTGACCTCAGGCCCTTCCCGGGGTGGTCTCCGGCGTACAAGACGCCCATAAAGAATCTGTACCTCTGTGGCTGCGGGTGTCATCCTGGTGGGGGAGTGAACGGGATACCGGGTTACAACTGTGCGAATCAGGTCCTGAAAGACTGGAAGAGGAAGAAATAACAGAAGGAGGTCCGGTGACATGGCTGGGAAGAAGTCCAAGGAACGGAATGATTACAGTGGGCCTATAGAGAACAAGGTAGACTATGACCAGTTCTCCAAAGAGTTCTTGCTGAAGCTAACCAGGTTGTGGCAGGATCACTGGGAGGCGATGATCAATGGTATTGTAAGGATCGGCTCCCAAATGGAAGGAATTGGGCCAGAGAAAGCTATGGAGTTGTTAGCCAGGACCCTGGAGACGGTGACGCCTCCGGTAATGGCAAAGGTAGCAGAGCTAGCTAAGATCGATATAAATACTGTTGAGGGCAGGTGCAAGGTGGGCATGCTGGGGGTAGACAACATCGCGGAGAAATATCCAGCCCATTGGGAGGTAATAAGCGACAAGGAGGTCATACTCAAGTATTACCACTGCAACGTTCTGGCAAGTGGGCTGGTGGGTGACCTGGAGCAGCTACGTATGGCCTGTATGTACGTAGAGCCGAGGTATGCGATGGCCTATCAGAACTATCCTGGTGTTCTTCCTAAGGTGAAAGTGACGATGCTGAAGGTGCCCGACAGTCTAACGCCCAAGCCGGGTGAACCTCTCTGCGTCTGGAGGTTTGCCTTCGAGGAATAAGCTGCCTCCAAGCTCTGAGAAGAATCCACTGTTTATTCATGCCAAATCCAACAGGCGGCCCTGTTTCGGGCAGCGGAATGCAGAGCGTGTTGCCACTACTGGCCATGCAATGCTGAGATCGTTTATCAACATGTTGGAGGCTGTTCGAAAACTCGGGGTAGGTTGGAGCATCCGCTCCAACCGCTCCAGGCTACTCATTTCCGTGAGCTGTCAGACGTCCTCTCCTGAGAACGGCATTGACAAACGAAAGGAGGCAAGGCATGAGAAAGGGTTGGACTAAGGGGGTGGCTTTCTTTCTGGTGGTGGTTCTGACTGCTGCGTTTGGTGTGGGCTGTGGCGGTGGAAGCGAAGGAAAGGTCACCATCACTATAGGTGAGGTCACTGACCTCACGGGGCCGGCAGCAACTGCAGCTCGGTGGTCACACATGACGGCAGTGGATATAGTGAGGTATTGGAACGATGAAAACTTAATCCCTGGGGTGAAGCTCAAGCTAGCCACTTGGGATGAGCGGTTCGACCCCTCCAGGGACGTGCCGGGGTATGATTGGGTCAGAGAGCGTGGAGCGAAGGTAATCTACAGCCTCGTAGCCAACTTTTGCGAATCACTAAAGCCCTTCGCAGAGAGAGACAAGATTGTCATATGCGCCTCGGGTGCAACTTCGCCCATGATCGAACCGCCTGGATGGGTGTTCGCCTTCAGCCCTACTTATGCCATGGATACCAAGACCCTCCTGCAATGGCTAAGCGAAAATGACTGGGACTATAGCAATGGCGTCCCCAAGATAGGCCTCCCGGCCTGGAATGAGCCCATCGCAACAGATATGGATAAGGCGATTAAGGGATACTGCCAGGATCATCCGGGTAAGTTCGACTATGTGGGTGCCTTTCTAGCTCCTGTGGGCGCTGTGATGTGGAGCAGCCAGGTACAGAAGGTGAGAGACTGTGATTATGTGGTTCTCACGAGTGGTGTTCATGGCTCCTTTGTGGAGCAGTTCCGCGGAGCGGGGTACACTACGAAGTTTATCGGCCCGATGGCCGTAGCCGCTTTCAGGGGTTTTCTCGTGGACATGCTTGGCTGGGACTCGCCGCTTGACGGTATGATCACCACTGGGGTGCATCCATGGTGGGGTGAGGGTGATTCGTACCCGTTCATCAAGCTGGCTGAGGATATTCTTCACAGGTACCACTCGGCTAGCGAGGCTAACGAGATAATCTATCGTGGCGGCTGTAGCTATCTCGGCACTGGCCAGACCTTATGGGCTATCCTGGAGGTTGTCAAGGCGGCAGTGGAGGAGGTGGGTGCCGAGAACTTTGATGGTCAGGCTTTCTACAACGCAGCGCTGGAGTACAAATTATCAAGCCCCGTTTGGGAAGGCTACCCGCAGTGGGGGTTCACTCAGACCAAGCGGTACTGGCAGGATGACGAAATGATTTATGAATGGAGCGCTGAGGCAAGAGATCTGGTACGCATCAGTGATTGGGTTCCTCTTGTTACAGAGTGAAGGGAGGTGAACTGTCATCTGTTGCTGGTCGACGAGTCGGTCGGGGGAGGTGAGTGTAGTCGTACTTGTTACCAAATAGGAAAGCTGAGTGGGCGCCTGGCGATTACCGAATCAGAAAGCAGCCGGAGCGACAGGCTAATATGAGCAGTCAGTGTCCAGAATTATGGTGCAATCCAAACCACAAATAAGATCACTGTAAGACAGGAGGTGCCAAAATGGATCGTTTGCGTGGCAAAGTTGCCATCATCACCGGTGCGGGCCAGGGCATCGGAAGGGGTATCGCCCGCCGTTTCGCCTCTGAAGGTGCTGCGGTGGTCATTGCGGAAATCAATGCTGAGCAGGGTCAGCGGACAGCCAGAGAAATCGAAACCGAATTCGGTGTGAAGGCGCCCTTCGTCAGGACTGACGTGTCGAGGAAAGAAGACATCCTGGCCATGGTGGACATCACCGTCAATACTTTTGGGCGTGTGGATGTCTTGGTCAACAACGCCTGGGGCGGGGGCGGCTACTCACGCTTGGAACACAAGACTGATGAGGACATGGAGCAGGCTCTGCGGGTTGGTTTTCTGGCTGCCTTTTGGGCCATGCAAGCGGTGTTTCCTCACATGCGTCGGAGCGGCGGTGGCCGGATAATCAGCATGTGCTCGCTGAATGGGGTGAATGCCCATATGTACACTGCTGAGTACAACGCCACCAAGGAGGCCTTGCGAACGCTTACGCGAACGGCGGCTCGGGAATGGGCTCGACATAACATCCTGGCCAATATCATCTGCCCAGCAGCGGTAACCCCGGCGTACGAGGTTTTTCGCAGTTCCAGCCCAGAGAACGCCGCTGCCATCCTCAAACAGAATCCGATGGGACGAATGGGCGACCCGGAGCGGGATATTGGGGGGGTAGCACTCTTCCTGGCATCCGAAGATTCCTGCTATGTGACCGGCAACACCATTCACGCCGACGGCGGCGGACACATCAATGGCGTTTCCTGGGCTCCTGAGTTGCCAGAGTGAAGCGGGATTGATGTTGGTCTCGTCTAGCGGGCTGGATCTGGGCCAAATCCTTCCGTTCTCTCCTACGACGCTACAAAACAAAATGGTTGGAGCATATGCCCTAACCTGTTGCTCACTTCACCCTGAGGTTACCGCCCCGCCCACACGCACCTTGACTTGATAAGAGAAACACAGTATGATAACTCCGTTACTTAAGAGAGAGTAGAGTGCCAAAGCGAACCTATCAGCCAAAGAAGCTCCATCGGAAAAAGGTGCACGGTTTTCGAAGCCGAATGAGTACCCGAGGTGGACGAAAGGTGTTGAAGGCAAGGCGGCTCAAAGGTCGCTACAGATTGACAGTGTAGACATGCCTTACCCTGCCCGTTCACATTAGTAATGCAAAGGGAACAACGCCTTACTCACAAGAAGCAATTCGCCACAGTCCACAGTCAGGGTAGATCCTGGGCAAACGAACTGCTGATCATGAAAGCGTTCCCCAATGGACTGGAGCTCAGTAGGTTTGGCTTTTCGATAAGCAAGCGTGTGGGCAAAGCTGTAGTGCGCAATCGAATAAAGAGGCTTCTTCGTGAATATGTGCAACTGATGCCCTGGAAGCCTGGCTGGGATGTGGTCTTCATTGTTCGCAGCAGTGCATCCGAAGCTGACCGTGCCCAGCTCAAGGAAGCAATGGAGAGATTGAATCGAAGGTCAAGGCTGAGAGAGTTGACATGAAAGATGAAAGGCCTGGCTTTACGTCTGATTCGATTATATCAATCGACCTGGTCAAAGCATGCTCCTCCCGCGTGCCGCTTCGCACCTTCTTGTTCCCAGTATACCTATGAAGCCATTGAGAAGTACGGGGTGTTGAAGGGTTGCTGGCTTGGGACAAGGAGAATTCTGCGCTGTCATCCTTTCAGCGCCGGAGGTTTTGATCCTGTACCTTGACGCCTTGCCTTGCATACTGGAGAAGGAGTTGAATTGATGTTTCCCAGCATAAGGAGAGTGAGATCACGTAAGATATTCTACGCCGTCTTGGCCCTACTCGTCCTTCTGGTCGGCGTGGCGTGTACCCAAGCTCCAACGAGGGGGTGGTCCGGTCCGGCAGTGGCCTCTGGCCTGGTAGCGGACCAAGATACTCTCTACGTGGGTACGTTAGGAAACAAGGTCATTGCCTTGAGGGATATCTACGGGGATCGTTCGCCAACGCCGGTCTGGGGAGAGAAGGGGAAGGACATTGGTGGCACGAGCGGAGGGGGGCTTTTCGCTTGCGGAAGTGGCATATCAAAGCCGATGAGCACTTACGGTACGCCGGCCATAGCCGAAGGCAAGGTTTACATCGGAGGCTATGACGGGAAGGTTCATTCCTTCATAACCGACGCGTTGGGGCATTACGATTACTTGGACATAGGCGGCAGCATTGTTGGTAGCCCAATAGTAGCCTATGGCACCATAGAAAGGTGGAGTTTCGCTGCTGGGGGTGGTGTCAACTCCTCACCGGCCATTGGCGCTGATGGCACTATTTATGTCGGGTCGAAGGATAACAAGCTGTATGCCGTGAATCGCGATGGCACTCTGAAGTGGAGCTTCACCACTGGCGGTGTAGTTGACTCGTCACCGGCCGTTGCTGCTGATGGCACCATTTACGTGGGGTCTAACGACAACAAGCTGTATGCCATCAATCCTGATGGCACTGAGAAGTGGAGTTTCGACACCGGCGGTGCGGTTGGCTCTTCACCGGCCATTGGTGGCGATCGCACCATTTACGTCGGCTCCAAGGATAACAAGCTGTATGCCGTCAATCGCGATGGCACTGAGAAGTGGAGTTTCGACACTGGGGGTGCAGTTGGCTCCTCACCGGCCGTTGCTGCTGATGACACCATTTATGTCGGGTCCAAGGATAACAAGCTGTATGCCGTCAATCCTGATGGCACTGAGAAGTGGAGCTTCAGCACTGGGGGTGCAGTTGACTCTTCACCGGCTATTGGTGCTGATGGCACCATCTACGTTGGCTCCAGCGATAACAGGCTGTATGCCGTCAATCCTGATGGCACTGAGAAGTGGAGCTTCACCACTGGGGGAGCAGTTGACTCTTCACCGGCCATTAGTGCTGGTGGCACCATCTATGTCGGCTCCAAGGATAACAAGCTGTATGCCGTCAATCCCGATGGCACTGTGAAGTGGAGCTTCACCACTGGCAGTGCGGTTGATTCTTCGCCGGTCATTGGCGCTGATGGCACCATCTATGTCGGCTCCAACGATAACAGGCTGTATGCGCTGAACCCCAATGGCACCGTGAAGTCCAGCTTCACGACCGGCGGTGCTGTCCGCACCTCACCGGCCATTGGTGCTGGTGTCACCATCTATGTCGGCTCCAACGATAGCAAGCTGTATGCCCTGAACCTCGAGGGCACTCTCTTTGTAGGCAATTCGAACAGCAAATTTTATGCGCTGCCTCTGGATCTGAGTGCGCCGAAGTGGGTCTTCAAGACCAAGGATAAGATTTGGGCTACCCCTGCGGTCTATGATGGAGTCGTCTACATCGGCTCGTCCGATGACAGGCTGTATGCCCTGGATGCTGAGACGGGCAAGGAGATATGGTCTTTCAAGTCGTCAGGCGCTATCCTCTCCACCCCGGTGATTGCCAATGGCACCATCTACATTGGCTCTTGCGATCGAAAGTTCTATGCTATCGAGGTGGCTACAGAAGCCGAGCGACAGGCAGCCCTGGCCAGGGCAGAGAAAGAAGCGGCCCCTTCAAGAGAAGCAAAATGGGTCTTCGATAAGGCCAAGAACTGGTTCTGGACGCAGGCACTTGTTTACGATGGCAAGGTCTGGGTTGGCTCTCTAGATAAGAATGTATACGCTATTAGTGTGGATGATCCTAATGTCTACTGGGTGGTTTGCCGCACGGGAGGGATAGTGCAGACTCCGCCCGTGTTAATGCGTAACCTCAACCTCATCCTTGTCGGCTCTGAGGACGGCAACATATGGGCTATCGATCCTCAGGTGGAAGGGAATAGTGGCCGTGTGCTGTATTCAGCTGATGATCCGATCTTAGCAGCTATGTATGCCGACCAGGAAAACGGAATACTCTTCTTCCACGCTCAAAATGGCGCCCATTATCTCCATGCGTTGAGAATAGAAGCAGATGGTAAGGCTAAGAAGCTGTGGGACTACCGAACGGACAAAAAGTAAGGAATGAACTTGGAATTACGGATCCTCATTCTCTGTCAGCGCTAGAGGTACAAAGTGGAAATCTGGGACCTGATTATCTATAGACCCATACTCAACTTCCTGATACTGCTGTCTAGTATCCTCTTCAGCAACTTTGGTCTGGCTATTATAGCCTTAACTATTATCGTGCGCGCGGTTATGACTCCCCTGATTCTGAAGCAGCTCCGTTCCTCCAAGAAAATGGCAGACGCAATGAGAACGGTGCAGCCAAAGATACAGCAACTGAAGAAGAAGTACGCCAAAGACCCGCGAAAACTGCAGCAGGAGCAAATGAAGCTTTACAAGGAAGCAGGGATAAGCCCCATGGGCTGCCTTTCTTCACCCATGCTCGTTTCCACCCTCATCCAGATACCAATCTTTATTGCGCTCTACCGCGGGATCATTCAAGCCATGGCAGTCACCCCGCAGGACTTCCTTGGCCTTTCGGACAGCCTCTATTCATGGTCCATGGTGCGGGAGGCGCTGCCCGTCTCTGGAAGCTTCCTCTGGCTTAATCTGGCCAAGACCGACCCTTACTTCTTGATGCCGATTCTGGTCGGCGCAACAATGTGGGTATCGCAAAAGATGATATCACAGCCTGCAGCAGACCCACAGCAACAGTCTATGCAAAACATGATGCAGATAATGATGCCTTTAATGTTCGGTTTTATCACCCTCACTCTTCCTTCTGGAGTGGGGCTCTATTTCCTCGTCACTACACTCGCAAGCATCCCAGTTCAATACCATGTATACGGATGGGGCAACCTTCGGCGACAACCTGCGGCACAGGCTCCATCGAAGAAAGCAGCCAAGCCTGAGAAACAGAAGCTTGTGGAGGCCCCCGTCGTGGCAGACACCCCCGTCGCCGAACAAGTCGCTAACCCAAAGGAAGGAGCAAGGCATGGAAAGTCTGGAATCAAGCGGAAAGACCGTAGAAGAAGCCATTGATCTCGCTCTACAGCAACTAGGACTCAGTATAGATGACGTAGAGGTTACTGTTCTAAAGAAAGGGAAACCAGGATTCCTGGGTTTGGGTGCCGAAGAGGCCACAGTTAGAGTGACTCCCTTGCAATCGACCCAACAAGAAGAGGATGAAGTGGCCGTACTGGCCAAGAAGACGGTCGAAGAACTCCTTCGGCTGATGAAGCTCGAAGCAGAAGTGGAGCCGATTTCTCCTCTCCAGGCATCAAGCCCCGAGGCCAAATCCATTGCTTTAGAGATCAAGGGGCAAGACCTGGGAATCCTTATCGGACGACGTGGTGAGACCCTGGCCGCTTTGCAATACGTCGTTCGGCTTATAGTGGCTCGTCACCAGAAGGCAAAAGTGCCAGTGGCTATTGATGTCGAAGGGTACAAGCAGCGCCGCTATCACGTGCTGAGAGACCTGGCTCTGCGCCTTGCCCAGAAGGTCAAGACTACCGGCCGATCCACTACCCTGGAACCTATGCCAGCGGATGAAAGGCGCGTTATCCATCTAGCTCTGTCAGTCAATCCCGATGTGACTACCCAGAGCATCGGGGATGGAGAGGTTCGCAAGGTTGCTATTCTACCGCGAAGACGCTGACATTGCTCCGGCTGGGGTAACCAGCCTGGTCTGAGAGGTCTTTTGACGAACCGCTTGGGGTTGGGTGTGGTGAGCGGAGTCGGGCATAGCTATTGCAGCCACCACCTGGTTCTAACCCCGAAGATATCTGAAAGCTGACATGGCCGCAGTAGCGCCATCGCCTACGGCAGTGGCAATCTGCCGGGGCGAGTTCTGGCGGACGTCCCCGGCAGCGAAAATCCCATTGGTGGAAGTTGCCATTAGTGCATCGGTAATGACATGCCCTGTCTCACTAAGCTCCATCAGGTTAGCAAGAAGCTGACTGTTGGGCTTGAGCCCGACAGCGACAAAAACGCCATTCACCATTAGAGAAGAAGGCTGGTTGGTCTTCACATTGCGAAGCCTGAGCCCCTTCACCTTGTCTTCCCCTAGTATCTCGTCCACCACGGTGTTCCATACAAATTCCAGCTTGGGTTGGGCAGAAGCCCGCCGTTGAAGGACTTCTCCCGCTCGAAGTTCATCCCGCCTATGTATCAGATGTACCTTCCGACAGTGCTGCGCGAGTTCGAGAGCGTCAGTGATGGCTGTATCGCCACCACCAATAACAGCTACCTCCTGATCACGAAAGAGAGGTCCATCGCAGGTAGCGCAGTATGATACTCCCTTACCCAGTAGCTTCTCTTCACCAGGAACACCCAACTTGCGGTACTCGGAGCCAGTAGCGATGATGATTGCCTCAGCCTCGAAGCTATCTTCGCTGGTAAGAACACGGTGAGGTTGCCCGGGCAAGAGTTGGGTGACTTCAGCCGCTGCGATCTCCAGCCCCTGCCGTAGAGCTTGTTGATGCATGAAAGATCCCAGATCGAAGCCAGAGATACCTTCGGGAAAGCCAGGATAATTCTCCACCAGCGTGGCGTTGACCATCTGACCTCCGAAGAGGCCCCGCTCTACCAGCAGGCTCTTGAGGCCGCTGCGCGAGGCATACAGGCCTGCGGTTAGGCCAGCCGGACCACCCCCAACAATTAGCAGTTCGTATTTGGCCATTCCTCACCCCCGATCCACAGGCTGCTCATGTGCCTAGCAAGCCTGCAAACCAAGCGCTACCGAACCAATTTACCATCTCAGCGTACCGAAGACAATTCTGGTGTGTGGGCAATTCTCAAATACCGCCGCCAGAGACTTCTGGAATCACTTGGTAACCGCAACAGCACCACTGGTTGGGATAAGCAACTCGTATACGACTGGTTATCTAGTTGTGCTCTGCCCTCAGGCGGTATCTTCTGATCAGTAGCCATATCAGGAAAGGGAGCAAAGCAATGGGAACGACGATTGCTGCTATTACCCCGCCTGAAGGAGTGACCCACAATGTTGTGGTCTTGCTTTCATTTACCAGCTCTTCGTGCTCATTGAAATAGCCAATTACAACATTGGCCTTTACCCTATCGAAGAAAGGCGTCTTTCCCCAGCTTCCTTCCACGATTCGCTCACTACCGGGCAAAATAACGGTCTGACCCAAATCGAGTTCTTCAAGTTTTCTGCCCCACAGGCCGTAGAGGTAGGCCTTAGTAGCAATATCCAGGTGGACATTGCCTGTATTGCACACCACCACGGCTATTTTCACTGGCCCTCCCACTGCCCAGCCAGGGAAGCCGAGGGAGACGATCTCAGCCTTGGCCAGAACGTCTGCCTCGGTGACGCCAGGAATAGTAAGGTAGAATAGCGATGCAATTCTGCTGCTGATGGTGACGGAAGAGCCTTGGTCAAGTTGAGGCTGAACGGTCTCGAAGAGAAGAGCAGCATAATGTCCTCCTGGTTCTACCTCCCGAGGTACGTTGATAGTAACTGCTACCGCCCGGTTTTCGCCAGGAGCAAGCTCGAAATCTGTCTCTTCATGGCTTAGCCACTTGCTACAGGAGTAGCTTTCTTCACCTGGCTCAAGAAAGACAAAGTCGTTTTCCTTGGTGATACGAAAATCCATGACATAGACACGCATCCTGACGGTGGCATCACTCTGGTTCTCCACGCTAACGGTTCTTATCACTGTCTCATCTCTGCCTACGGCTAATTGTACTCTGATGGGCCATACTTTGATTCCGCCTTGAGCCGAAGCGAAGGGTGGAAGGAGATAAAGGTGAAGAAACAACAATAGAAATACCGCTAGAGTCGTCCTTCTGCGGTCTATCATGCTAGCATCAGATGTTCACAATACTGTGTTGCCCCTGGCGGTGTGCTCTGGAGAAGAGGCAGGGAAATAGCTATGATGGTACCAGGGTATAGGTGTGAGTGGCAGTGTACGCGCCGGGGGGCTGATTCACCGGAATCTGGAGATTGTATGTAACAGCCACTCTGCAATCAGCTGTTGCTGTCCCGCCAGTCCATACCTCAGTCTGATTACTACCGTCGAAAGATCTGGCAGTGCCAACACCATCACCATCTGGTGGAGCAGGACTCCCTGCTGCCGAGGTGTATTTGAAGCAGGAGCTAGAGATCCGGCGGTTTCCATCTGTGAGTTCGTTAGTTCCTGGATAACCGGCTGTGGCCTGCACTGTCAGATTCCAGTTCGTATTGGCACTTATTCTAACCTGTATCGTCCCGGTAGTGTTACTTCCAGCACTCTGGCTCCCCCATTGGACATTGCTCCCATCCTCTATACTGAGGGACATACTGCTTGCAACGGTGACACTCGGCGTGACAGTACCTGTTGTAGCAGCCCCGGTTGTCTCGGACAAA
>VGOE01000024.1 GCA_016876035.1 Chloroflexota bacterium | reverse complement strand
CTCTAACTTGAGTTGGGTCAGGTCTTTGACCTGTACCATGGGGCGTCCTCCTTTCTAAGATATCTTTTTCTCTATATCTCTAGAAGGATACGCCCCCCTCTTTTTACACACAATATGTTACGCTACCGGTGAGGCTCTGGTCTTGACAGTTTTGGCAAAAGCATCGAGTTTTCACCGCAAAGGGGCCAACTATAAGCCCATCTGCTGGGCTACCACCTCGTGGCAGTAATCTGAATCTCCAAAAAGAAGTGCTGCCTGCCTGGAACGTCTGTAATAAAGCCCCATGTCGTGATCTCTAGTAGTGCCAATAGCACCATGTAATTGGACTCCCATGCGGGTAGCGTGCTTATAGGCCGCATTTACTGCAGCCTTGGCCGCTGCCACTTCCAGGGTGCATGGAAGGCCTTCCTCCACGAGCCAGGCAGCGTAATAGGCGTATCTTTTGGCCATGCTCACCTGGAGCCACATATCAGCCAATATATGCTGGATGCTGCTGTTGCTGCCGATGGGCTTACCGTACTGGACTCTTTCTTTGGAGTAGGCCACTGTGGCCTCTACCGCCCAGTCAGCGCCCCCGATCATTTCAGCGCATTTAGCCACGGTGGCCTGCTGTAGGAGGCGCTCGATGACTGGCCAACCATGATCCAAGTCGCCCAACAGGTTCTTCTCTGGTACCACCACGTTCCCGAACACGACCTCGTTCTGCTTGTCGTCTGCGATGGTCTCTAGCAAGGTAACCTTTATCCCCGGGCTTCTGGCGTCAACAAGGAAAAGGCTGATTCCCTCCTCAGGTCTTGACCATAACTTAGTCCTGGCCACACAGAGGAGATAGTTAGCGATATGAGCATCCTGAATGAAAAGCTTGGTACCATTAAGGAGATAAGTATCCTTTTCACGCACAGCTTTAGTGGCAATCCCACTAGCCTCGTAAGTAGCACTGGGCTCGGTCAAAGCCAAAGAAAGGATCAACTCGCCGCTGGCTATCTTAGGAAGGAATTCCTGTTTCTGTTGTTCGCTGCCGGCAGCCAGGATAGGTAAGGTGCAAAGGACGGCGGTGGAAAAGAAGGGGCCAGTCAAACAAGCCCGTCCCATTTCTTCCAGAAGAACGAATAGATCCATGAAAGCCAGACCGGTGCCGCCATATTTCTCAGGTATCACCAGCCCGAGCCATCCCAGGTCAGCCATCTTCTTCCATACTTCTGGACTGTAACCTGAAGCGCTTTCCTCCGTTTCCCGGACAAGCGTTTTGGGGAACTCCTTTTCGAAGAAGTCACGTGCCGCTGTCTTCAGCATTTGTTGCTCTTCAGCCAAATCAAGATTCACGATTCTTCTCCCCTCAAGTTCTTACAGTGGACAGGACGCTTTGGTTTGTTCAGCTTGTGAATTGTGGGGCCTGGCCAGGTTGGTTTTGGGCATTCTTCTCTGGCCATGCCCGAATGTAGAACCCTCACATTATGGCAGACGCCCCTTGGCTGTCCTGCTTACTTCCCGCGATAACGAGGCTCCCTCTTCTCGGCAAAGGCCCTGGGCCCTTCCTTTGCATCCTCGCTCCTGAATATCTTCTCGCCCATGAAGTACTCTAGAGCCAGCGCCTGATCCAGTGGCATACTTAGCGCTCGTACAGCAGCCTCTTTAATGGATCTGACCGCCAGGGGGCCGTTCTCACATATCCGCCGGGCCATTGCCTCAGCGGTAGGCATAAGCTCGCTCAGGGGGACTACGCGGTTGACCAGGCCCATGCGATAGGCGTCCTGAGCTGTAATGAAATCCGCCATAAGCAAGATTTCCATGGCGTGACACCAGGACAGATGGCGAACCAGTCGCACCGTGCCGCCAGCCGAGGTGAAAATGCCCCACTTGGCCTCTACCTGGCCGAATACGGCATTCTCCGAAGCAATCCTGATATCTGTGGCCAATACCATTTCCATGGCGCCAGCAAAGCAAAAGCCGTTGATAGCGGCGATAACGGGCTTGTAAATCTCCTTGAACCACACAGTCGGCGTTATCTCGGTCTCACCACTGGCCACCGAGGAGATGACCGACTTCAAATCCGCCCCGACACTAAAGGCCCTATCCCCAGCGCCGGTTATGATCATGACCCAGGAATCATCGTCGCATCTGAAATCCTCGATGGCGGCGAAAATCTCCCTCCACGTAGTGTGATCCATGGCATTCATGGCCTCGGGCCTGTTGATCGTTAAACGTGCAATCCTGTCTTTCTTGTCATATATGATAGCCACGATTATTCTCCTTTCTCTCGCCTTCGATGGATCCTGAGCCATTATGCCACCTTCAATCAGGGGAGGCAACGCTCCAGTCAGCCTCCGTTGCTAACTCCGCGTCTCAGGCCCAGGCGGAACTGACGGTCGCCAGTTCCATGGTCTCGATTATTTACCTCCTTACGCTTGTATATGTAGCATTTGTCACTAGCAAATATCCCCGTTCAGCAGACAACCTCCAATCTCGTTTATGCTGACAATACTCTTCGCTCTATTGTTTTGCGCGCCCAAAAGTCTCCCGCATTTTCTGCGTTGTCCACCGGGTCCATTGCACCAGAGAATCCGGTTCCTCCTTGCCCTTCTCCTCCCACGGCTTACCCAGTCCCAGATCCCTGGCTATGGTCTTGTAGCAGTTGTATCCCGCATCGCAGCTTGCGTTGCCACCTATGGGCCAGAACCCACCGGTGCAGTAGAGGTTGGCCACAGGCGTCCGGTGGTTGGCCAGTTCCGGAGTAGGCCTGTTGGCCCCCATCTGCCAAATGGAGTGGTCGATCCCAGAGAAATTTCCGTGGGGTGCCAGGTTCTTCAGGCGAAGATTGTCGTAGGGACTGTTGGTGTCAACGCCGAGGATGTTATCCCAGGTCATGTTGGGAGCATGCTTCTGCCAGATGCTGACCAAGTCCTCGGCAAATTTCTTCTTCAGCACCAGCCATTCTTTCTCACTGAGATCGCTGGCGCGCGGCCCCTGCATCTCGCACTGGGCGACGTGCTTCCCAGGAGGCGCATAAGACGGGTCCGCCAGGCTGTGGCACCAGACAACCGGATTGTAGTCGTCGATCGGGGGCATCTTCCCCAAGTTGGCATAGAAGCACTCGGTGGCCAGGTGCTCAGGGCTGGCATCGTTGGTCATGCCGAGCCATTCACAGGTATTGATATCCGGGTTGAAAGAGGCAGCCTTATACTTCGGGGCCTCATTGAGTGCAAAGCTGTACCACATGAGGTTACCTATGTTCCTGGCGGACAAGTTGTCTATACGTCTGGCTATGGTTTCTCCCATAATGTCTCTGCCGACGAGATCAAGTAACTGCCACGCACTCAGGCCGGCACTTACCACGAGCTTTCTGGCTCTGACCACGCTGCCATCGGCCAGTCGGATGCCGGTGCATGTCCCATTCTCGATGATGGCCTTGGCTACCTCGGCGTGGGTGAAGAACTTGACTCCATTCTGGACCAATATCTGGTGACAGGCGTGGGCTATCTGGTGTGTACCACCTCTGGCGTAGCCTATGGTGGCCATTGTCATGCCCATACCCAGAGCGGTCAGACCGGCCTGCACGTCACTGACATTGGAACATGATGAAATTACGAATCTCAAAATGCAGTACTGCACCTCCGGACTCTCGAAGTATTCCTTTGCAACTCGTATGTAGCTGGCAGCCAGAATCATGGAGTCCGGAATTACGCCAGCTTCCACTATCTGAGGTAGCACAGCCATCTGCCTTTCCATAAATTCGGGCTGAGCCTGCCATTCGGGAGGATTGAACAGCGGATCAAGGGTGACTCGCATGAACTCATCGGACTGCCACAGCTTCCACAGCTTGAGCCAGGTCTCCGCATCCCTCTTGGAAAACCGGGCTATCTCTCTGGCGGTCTTCTCCTGGGTGGGATCGTCCTTCTCACTGTAGATGGCCAGGCAGGTCTCGTTGTTCAGGAAGACCGCGCCATCACTGACCGGGTACTGATCGCTTTGCCCGCCATAGTCCCAGAACTCGGGGAAATCGCGATGGATAGGTGCATAGTACCAGGGCAAAATGATGTTGGCATGGGTGTTACCCCGAAAGCCTGGCGCCGCGGTCTCTTCTGTGGCCAGTCCCCCGCCGATCTCGTGTCTTCGTTCAAAGATGCCAACGCTCATGCCACCGTACTTCGCCAGATACATGGCCAGCGCCAGCGCCTTGTTCCCTCCACCGCATATGACTGCATCAAAAGTTGCGTCAGCCATAGTAGTCCTCCTTCAGTCAATTGAATTCGCAACGGGAACATGGCCTAACACATGATAGAGATCATGGTGTCCTGGCATGTCAATCCAATGGCCCCGCAGGTTAGAGTTCCAACCCTCTAGGCCCACTTCTCTTCTCCGAGCTGTATCGGCGATATCTCCGCGACACAATACCCTACAAGCTTCCCGCTATCATTGAAAATCTTTGCTAGCCCCTCATAGTAGCAGCCACCAGGGTGAACCCGTATCTGGTTATCCGAGAGAGGCACTATACGGTAGTGCTTCTCTTTGACAGGGAGAGTAACTTCCCAATCTAGGCCCATGGCAGTGGTGTTCAATCCTTCTATCTTCAGCCATCTGTCTACTGTGTAGGAGAAATCTTTGAAGTTCTTGACTTTGCCCTGTCTGTCGACATACGTGGCGTCTTTATACTTCTGCTCGGGAAAAGAAAAAAGCATTATCTCCTCGTCATCAAAGAAGCGAAGAGAGAACCAGTCCCAGTTATTGTTGTTGTGGGGGCCCCACTGCCGGTCAAACCAGGACTTGCCTTTCACGGGCATGGTGACCAGGATGTTGGAGCTATGTTTATATGATATCTCACCCATCGTCGTGAGATTGGTATATGACCAGTAGACGGTCCGCTGCTCAGGACGGTCCGGATAGCCCATGATCAGGACACCATTGTCCCCGTGCCAGACGGGGCCTTTCTTTGGCACAAGCTCCAGGCTGTACTTCAAGTCTCTCCCCTGGTCTTTCGCCGTCAGTTTATTCTTATCAAGGGTCAGGAGACTGTTAGGGGTCACCACCTCGGTCCCGTCGGCATAGGCGGTGTCCGATCCTCCAGGGAACACGTCTACCTCGTAGATATGTGTGTTGTTTCTGAAGTCGCCAATTGCACCCATTCTCACCATTATTGGTTGCCCTCTACGTAAACCCACATGGTGTTGTACATGTAGATGTATACATCTTCCGGATTAACAAGGCCATGCAGGTAGCCGGTGATGTACCACCATCCGTTTACGCCTTCATGCGGCAGCAACTCATCGAAGAAGCTGCCATGGTCTTTCTCGCGATACTTGATAGTCCGGTGCTTTGTAGTCATTTCTCTATTCTCCTCTTTCTGTTTTCCTTTTGCACCTACGATTCTTGCTGCTCAAGCCGGGCAAGATGGTCGCCATTCTTGGCTTCTATATCTCTTTATGAGACTTTTCCATGCTCCGCAGGTACGAGGATGCCAGGTAGGCAAAGGACCACTTTCGCACTTCCAAGTTTATCATGGTTTCCGCAGATAGGACACCCGGGAGAATGCCGAGTTCTCTGCTCAGGAAAACGGATAATTCAGTCAGACTTCGGAATAGTGTATTGGCAATGAGATCGTACCGACCGGCCACCCTGGCCACCCAGTACACATTGGATAGCGTCTCAATCTTGTCCATCACGGCATCGATTTCCTTTGGTGAGACTTTGATCCCGATCATGGTAAAGACGGGATACCCCAGATGGGCTGGGTTGGTGAAGGCAATGATCCTGGTAATCTGCTGATCCAAAAGCCGCTGCAGTCTGGCGCGGGCGTTAGGTCGGCATATGCCGAGCTTCTTGGCCAAGTGAGACACAGGCTGGCGTCCGTCCTGCTCCAGCTCCCTGAGGATCATCAGATCAAGTCGGTCAATGCCGACATCCGAGTCTTGATCTCCTTTCTGAGCCAAAACAGCGTCCTTTGTTTGCGGGTTATCCCCAGCCACCAAAGGAGAGTGGGGTGACGGTGCCAAAAGCACATTGGCTCTCAGGCTGGAGGGTAGATATGTCCAAGAGACGCGTGATTCGAGGACCATCATTGTTTCGGTGGATTTGATGCCAGGGATGTTACCTAGTTCCGTCGCCAAGAATGTGGAAAGATCGGTGGCATTGGCGAACACGCTCCAGATGATGATATCCTGCCAGCCGGCAGATATCATTAACAGTTTCACTTGTGTGAGAGATCGGAGCTTGTCAGCTACCGCATTTATCTCCCCTAGTGAGGCGACTTGGATACCAGTCAGTGCCTGGGTGCGGTACCCCAGGGCGACCGGGTTGGTAATGGCCATGATCCTGGCTATCTTTCGATCCAGAAGGCTATGGAATCTCTGTCTGGCGTAGGTCTGACTGATACCCAGTTTCTTGGCCAGATCAGATATAGGCTGCCTCCCGTCAGGCACTATCTCACTGAGGATCCTGGCATCAAGGGTATCCAAGTCAACGTGCCTCTTTTCCATAGCCATCTCAGCGGTCCCTCGGTCTGAGCATCTGCAATCCCATCAGTGTCATGATTAAGGCGCTTCTGCTCGAGAAGAGCAGAACACTCGGCCCCCTCTGCGATTTTCCATGCAGTCCAGTATAGGCTACCAGATGTCATCTGTCAACTGCGGTGTTACCATAATCGTACAATGCGTGCCTGCTGCAGTGCTATATTGGAATTGCAGCTTGCGCTGTTTGCACAATAACCCACTAATGCTAGCACATCAGTTAACTACGTTGACAATCTGGCGTTTTGGTGTTAGCATTGCCTCAATGCGCTGATTGGCGATGTCACTAGCGTGTGATCACTGGGTTTGACCTGGCCATCGGGAATTGAAGGGGGTGATAATTGATCGAGGTAGTAGAGCCATTCGACGAACGGACGCCATGAAGAAGAAGACATCAAGGAGATTAGGATGAGGAGACTATTGAACAAAGTAACGGTAATCCTTCTGGCCTTAGTGTTTGTTGGGACGCTTGGCCTAAGCTGCGGCGGGGGAGATGACGAGGAAAAGGTGACCATCACCATAGGAGAGATGACCGACCTTACGGGAGCCGCCTCATCAGCAGTGGCCTCAATTCATTACGGACTAGTGGATCTGGTGCGTTACTACAATGATGAAGGCCTTATCCCAGGGGTGAAGCTGAGACTAGTTACATGGAACACCCATCTGGATCCTGCCAGGACTATACCAGGCTATGACTGGCTCAGACAGCGGGGGGCAGATCTCATTGTTTCTCTGATCACCCAGGATGCTGTTATGTTGAAGCCCTTTGCAGATAGAGATAAATTCCCCATCTTTTCTCAGACCACGAACCAGGTCATGATGGAACCCCCGGGATGGGTGTTCTGCCTTTCCAGTCGCGCCGACCACATGATCGTAACCCTGTTGAAGTGGGTCAGTGAGAAGCACTGGGACTATGATCATGGAACCCCCAAGATTGGCTTCGTAGCTTGGGACGATCCCAGTGGCAGAGAAATCGAGCAAGGCATGAAGACATATTCCCAGGCTCATCCGGACAGATTTGACTACGTTCGCGGTTTCTTGCCTCCTATGGGCACGGCCTTCTTCTCTGCTGAAGTAGAGGGGCTGAAAAACTGTGATTATGTATGCGCATACTCGGTATCAGGGATTTCGTTCCTTCAACAATATCTGGCCAAGGGTTATAGGACTACAGTTCTTGACCCGGCTGTCTTCCCATCCTTTCAGGGTTACTTGCTGGACCGGGTAGGATGGCAAGCCGTGGACGGAATGTTGAGTGTGATCTCGTCTCTAACGTGGACTGAAACTGAGCCTCACGCCATGCAGGATCTGGCCAGACAGCTTCTTCAGAGATACCGACGCGGGCAGGCTGAGGACTTCATACGCGAGGGCACAGGTTATTTTTCAGCCGGAGTCGTTTCAAATGTGGCTGTACTGGATATTTTGCAGAATGCCATAGGAGCAGTGGATGGCGCCGAGAACCTCAGCAGCCAGGCCATATATGATGCGGCCGTAGGGTATAAGATCGGAGGCACTTTGTGGCAGGGCTATCCGGAATGGGGCTTCGGCCAGACTAAACGGTATCTGTATGATGACGCCAGGATATATGAATGGAAGGCCGCTGAGGAGGACATAGTCAGGGTTCAGGACTGGATACCTCTGGTAACGGGCTGGTAACGGGGGAAAGAGAAGCAGGAACCTGATTAAAGCGTACTCTATCATAATCGTGGAGGTGAAGGGCCAGATCCCCCAGGATTAGAAGGCGAAATTGGAGGCTCTGGGGAATAGGCGGCCTTTGACCTATGAGGTGAATGCGTGGATCGAATCTACCGAACCAAATAGAGCATGCTGTTTCAGGTTAAGGTACTTAGAACCAAGAAGATCGATGAGGAGGTCTTCACAAATGGCAAGCGAATTGAATTTGGATGATTACACTGGCCCATTCCTGAAAAAAGTGGGAAACAAGGTTCTATCCCCGAAAATAAACGAATAAGAGGACGATAATGGCAGACCGCAACGATCTAAGGGGTCCCTATGAGCTTGAAGTGGACTTAACGACGATGTCAAAGGAGTGGCTGATCAAGCTGCTGGTGATATGGCACCGGCAGTACGCGTCACTCAATGCTGGCCTCTTTGGGGCACTCCTCAAGAGGATGCCAATAGACGAAGCCAAAGATGTTGTAGTTGAAACATTCACGCCAATGTACACCGATAACATGCCGCTGCTGACCAAACTTGCCGGCATCAAGCCGAGGACATTCCTCGACCTCCTCACAGTGTCGCGGTTGTCTCTCGATGGCAACCTGACGGGGAAGCACGGTAGATTCGAGAGTACAGAGGAGATCATCAGCCCGAACCATTTGATCTCCACAGTAGCACACTGCCCCTATCTGGAGGATCTGGAGAAGGCCGGGGCTCCTCCCGAGATGATGAACGCAATATGCGTGGGCGTCGAAGAGCCGCTAATGCAGCTGGTCTTCCAGCAGAATGATCTCAAGATGCCCAAGATCAAGATCACCCGGCTGAGGGGGGGGCCGCGCAAGAGCCCGGGTGAGCCTTGCTGTAAGTGGGAGTTCGAACTGATAGAGTAAGGTAGCCCTCACTTGATGTAGGATCCAGGAGGTGACAGAACTATATGTCTATGATGATGCGTCCGCTTGCGTAAGCTGGAAGAGAAAACCGCGATTGTGACCGGAGCCGGCATGGACTATCTGCATGTCATGAAGATCATCCGGGGGCGAAAGCTGACGAAGAACAAAAGAGCGAATCTCCTTTAGGCATAACTGAATGGCCTCAAGCCTGACGGAGGTGCAAGTTGACCTGAAGCAGCAGGGTGAACCACCAAAGTCAGGCGTCAAGAAGAGAATAGAAAGGATAGAGGAGGTTCTCAGAAGATGGCAAACCCCAAAAAGCAAGAGAGTAGCCCAAGGACGCACGAAGTTGTCAGCCCAGAAAGCATCAAGAGCGAACTGCAAGACTACAGCGCGCCAATACTGATCCAGGATCTCGAATTCCATCTGGATCTGTTCAGTCAGAGGTTCCTGGCCAAGCTCGCTTCCATTCTCCAGGACGTGCTCCTCTTCCAGTTTGGCGCCCGAACTGCTGCGCTTGGGAAGAGGGTGGGCGAACGGAGAGCCTGGGATGTTGCCGGTGAAGTTTACCGCACGCTGGGACGGCAGATGTTCCCGGTCTCCCCGCACGTAGACAAAATCGATGTTTTGTCGCTTGACTTTGACGATCTCAGCAAACAGGGTTTGCTGAGACTGATTCGAATCTATGGAGATCAGTGGATCAAGGTGGGGATGTACTGGGTTGGCCAGGCGACTCAATTATGCAGCCCGGAGATGCCGGCCATATCCGAAGAGGTCTATGGGGCCGTTGCCCGCTACGAGATGCCCAAACTGGCGGAGTTGGCCGGAGTTTCTCTGGATCACGTCGTCGGATATGTGAAGGTCAACCAGCTCAGCATAGACTGCACACAAGGGTACCGTAGCGTGAAAGAGATAATAAACGACGACGAGATTAATGTGAATCTTTACGGATGTGATGTATGGGGCAAACTTCGGGACCAAGGCGTGTTCAACGATCAGACGGCCTTGAACATGTGTGAACGCGAGGCCGGGCTCGCTGCCATACTCCACGGCGCTCCGCAGAACACCTGTGTCATCCCGAAGAAGCCCGGGGTGGGCTTCAAAGGTGTAGTGCCTGGTGAGCCTATCTGTATCATGCAGTTGAAGCGAGCGGATTCTAAAGCCAAATAATCTATTCAACGCCAGGAAGAATGCGCCTGGGGCAGTTAGAAGGAATGACGCAATTTAGGAGGCAAAAGTATGGATAGAATTGTATGGGACCGGGAGAAGTGTGTGGGCTGCCGGATGTGTGAGGCCGTCTGCAGCTTTACGCATGAGGGAGAGTTCAACCCGACGAAATCCAGGATAAAGGTGGTTCGGACAGTCGAAGACGGAATGCTGTACAGCGTCTCGGTTTTCTGCCTCCACTGCGAGGAGGCATTCTGCCGGGCTGTCTGTCCCGTTGGAGCCATAGCCCGCGACGACAGAGGGGCCATGATTGTGGATGAAGCTAAATGCATCGGTTGCAAACTGTGTGAGATTGCCTGCCCGGTAGGGGCGATAACAGTGCACCCGGAGAAGCACATAGCCCTGAAGTGTGACCTGTGTGCCGGTCTGCCGGAGCCTCAATGCGCCAAGTTCTGTAGTGGCCGCTACGCGGCGCTGAGTCTTCTTCCGGCTGAGAAGGTGGGCAAGGCCTTGGCGAGATCTAAGGCCGAGAAGTTCGTCCAGATGGCCAGAAGGGAGGCATAGAATGTCAAGGGCAGGGAGAATACTAAGAGTAGACTTGACCGGAAGAAAGATAGAAAAGGAGCCCACCTCCAGCTACGTAAAAGACTGGTTTGGAGGTGACGGCATCGGGTCGAGGATCATCTGCACGGAGGTGCCGCCGAAGTCCAAGGCCTATGACCCCGATAACATCATCACCTTCAACATGGGGCCTCTTACAGGAACGTTGAGGGGAGGAAGCAAGTGCACGGTGATGGCCCGGTCTCCTTTGATGTTTCACCACGTCTTGTATACCTCGGGCATGGGAGGGCAGTTCCCCGCCGAGACGAAGTTTGCCGGGTATGACAACATCATCATCAAAGGGAAGGCTGACGGGCCGGTATACCTGTCTATCAATGATGACAAGGTGGAGATCAGGGACGCCACGCACCTGTGGGGCCTGGACACCTATGAGACACAGACGAGGATCAAGAAGGAACTGAACGACCCTGATACCCAGGTGGCCTGCATCGGCCCGGCGGGTGAGAACCAGGTGGCCTATGCCCTGGTTTATCACGACATCAACGCTACGGCCGGCAGGCAGGGATCCGGTGGGGTGCTGGGATCGAAGAACCTGAAGGCGATTGCGGTGCGGGGTACGAAGGGGCTGAAGGTGGCGAACCCTGAGAAGTTCCTGGAGTTGTGGAACCAGTTTTTTGCGGCGACCTTTCCCGAGCCTTTGCCGCCTGATCACTGGTCACGAACGTCCATGGTGGACTGTGCAGACATCGAAACAGAAATCGATATATTCATGTGGGGTGGTGACTTGTCCAACCTGATTTGCCCCCCGATTCCGAAAGAGAAAACGATGAGAGAGTTCGTGAAGGAGTACTTTGTGGGGAACAGTGGGTGCGCCTTCTGCCCAGAGCAGTGCTACGTCCGGATCAATGTGCCCGGTGTGGGTGCCGGTGCTGCGATGTGCGCCATGCCGGGAGAATGGCAAACCAGGTTCAGGACCTACGATCCTGATCTCTGGTGGCAGTGTGCCATGCTCACCAATCGCCTGGGCCTTGACTGTAGCTCAACATGCAACATCATTAGCTGGTTGATGGAGCTCTACGAGAAGGGGATAATCACGGCGGCGGACACAGATGGTATCCCCATGGAATGGGGCAGCCGGGAAGCTGTTCTGACCATGATTGAGAAGATCGCCAGAAAAGAAGGGTATGGCAAGGTCCTGGCTGACGGCATTGTGCCGGCGGCCCGCCGAATAGGCAAGAGTGCCGAGAGATATGCCCGGCACGTCAAGGGTATGGAGTACCTCAACTACTGGATGTGGCCGGGAGGGGCTTTGGGCATGGCCGTGGGCATTGGGGGAAGTGGCACAGGGATTGATCCGTCTGGTGTTGAGAGCGCGGGCAACATCATCCAGAGCATACTTGAGCAGCACCCGCCGGTGCCGGGAATGACTAAAGAGGACGTAGGCCAGATGATGACTTCGCTGCGCAGCGCCAAGAGTGAGTTGATGTCAGGGGACCCGGATGCCTGGAAACTCTTTGAGGATGATGGCAAGACAATGAGGACCAAGAACAGGGCTCTGCTGGATCTGGCGTATGAGAACCAGATCAGGCTGGCCGATCTGGCCGGTGTCTGTGACCAGAGCAGTAGCGCAGGGCCGAGGTTTTTGACTGCCCTCAGGAACTTCTGGGAGGAGATGGCGGCTTTTCTGACGGCGGATTTGGGCGTGGAGTACACCCCCGATATGCTGAAGGAGGTGGTCAACCGGGTGCGGCTGCAGGAGCGGGGCTATGATTACCTGTGTGGGCTGCGGCGTGAAGATGAGACCATGCCCGAAGATTACTTCCGCCCAATGCAGACGAGGCAGTGGGGCACCAGGGTATTCCTGACTCGTGAGCTTCAGGAAAAGATGAAGACCGAGTATTATGAGCTAAGAGGGTGTGATTCTGTGACAGGCGTCCCCAGGAGAGAAGAATTGGAGAAGCTGGGATTGAAGGATCTGGCGGATAAACTGGACAAGCTTGACATAAAGGTGGGAGCCGCTCCTGCAACAGAAGGCGCGCCGGAAGCTTCCGCGAAATTGTAAAGAAAAAACCGAGAAACAGGGATATTCACGGAGACGAGATGCAATCTCGTGGTATGCTGAAAATGCAGTTGAGTGTGAGGTGTCGCTTTGGGTTGCTATCAGAGGGGGAAGGTTGTCTGTCCTGTTAATTGAGCCTGTCTCATCGGGCAAGAGACGACACTTTGCTGAGATACTCAGGGAGCCCAGGACGCATATCCCACCGAGCCTGGAAGATGTCAAGAGACGGCTCAGGGAAGTACGGAGCTACACGCTAGATCACCTGGACACCCTTGCCGGCCAATTGAGAGCCACATTAGCCGGACGCTCTGAGGTGGAGGTCACCTTGGCGGCTGATGCAGCGCAAGTGGTGAAGACCCTGAGGGAGGTCAGCGGCAGTACGAACAGGATCGCTGTCAACAAGTCCTCTGGGGTGACCAAGGAACTGGTACCAGCGCTGATCTCGTCGCGCTTTGAGATCATCGAGTCTTACTATGAAGAGCTGAAGCCTTTTGAGAACAGATTCGGGGGATACTGGGATCTGCCGCAGGTGACCTTCGAGTCCCTGTCCGAATCCTTTGCCAGACCGGTTGACCTCATGGCAGTTCGCCGCAGCAGCATCCATGCGAACGGCGCCAAGGACTTCATCGGGCTTCTGGGCGTGAATGCAGTCTCGGCCAGTGATGGGGCGGTTCTGTTTCTACAGCATTCGAGCAATATTAGCAAGGTTTTCGAACAAGCCAAAAAGGTTATCATTGTCGCCGGCCTGGAGAAGATCGTGAGAAATCTGGATGATGCCATTTTCCAGACGAAGTGCATGGCGCTCTTTGGCTTTGAAGCGCTGGCGCTGGATATACATAGCGGGAAGGGCGATAGGGCCGATATCGAGAGCCTGCCCTTCGATGTACTACCGCAGCAGGCCCCGGAGAAGATTCACTTCATTCTGCTTGACAATGGCAGGAGCCAGATGCTGCGGAGCCGCTACAAGGAGCTTCTGGCCTGTATTGGCTGTCGAGCCTGCGCCAGGACCTGCCCGGCCTACCAATTTCTCGTGGATGATGCCAGGTGGAGTCCCAGGGAATATGTGTACTTCCTGGGAAGGAACCCCTCCATGGCTCGTCGCCTTTGCCTCCAGTGCAAGACCTGCGAGGCGAACTGTCCGCTGGGCATAGATTTGCCTGGGATGATCCTCGATGCCAAAGCGGAACTCATGTTGAAAAAGCGTCGCTCGCTAGCTGATAGAGTGCTGGCAAACGCTGAGATAGCGGAAAGATGGGGCAGTCACGCGCCCTGGCTGGCAAATCCTTTGATGAGAAGCAGGACATTGCGCTGGCTTGGAGAGAAGACATTAGGGATCAGCAAAGAGAGGCAACTGCCGCAGGTTCAAGGAAAGACCTTCTCCAGGTGGTTTCGCTCCGAGGAAGCAAAATCGGGACGGCACAGCTAGTGAGAACAGACAAGAGGATTGCCTACTTCGCTGGCTGCACGGCTAACTTCGTCGACCCGGAAGTTGGCGAGGCCACGGTTCAAGTTCTTCAGAGAAACGCTTTTCAGGTGGAGGTGCCTGATCTTGAGTGCTGCTCCATTGGTCGCCTGTCTTACGGTGGCCGTGGCACGTTCTTGAGGCGGGCCAGGGCCAACGTGCGCCGGCTGGCAGAGGCTGACTGCGATGTGGTCACCGCCTGCACTAGCTGTGCCCTGGCGCTGAAACGGGAGTATCCTAGGCTACTCGGAACGCAAGAGGCAGAGAGGGTGGCGCAAAGGACGTACGATATCATGGAATATCTGGTCAGGCTCAGGGCCCGAGGTGTCCTGGACACCGAGTTTCAACCCGTCAGGCTCCATATTGCCTACCATGCCCCTTGTCACCTGAGGGTTCTGGGACAGGAAGCGATTGACAGCCGCCTTGAATTGCTGAGGTTGATCCCTGGACTTACCGTGACCCACATTGATAGGGGATGCTGTGGCATGGGGGGCACATTTGGTTTCAAACGGAGCAATTACCCTTCATCTATGGCCATCGGGCAGGCCTTATTCGATGCAGTTAGGGAAACATCGCCGGATATGATTGTTACAGAGTGCCCCGGGTGCAAATTGCAGATCGAGCAAGGCACGGGACTATCGGTGATCCATCCCATCCTTATCATCAAACAGGCTTACGCGGCCCAAGCGCGCGGTGCTCTGAGGAGAGAGCTCGTCACTTCATCATGAAGAGCGCCGAAAGGAAATCGATGGAGATTCTACACTGTTCGACTAACGCGGCGCAGGATGAAGACTTTATCTGGCAGAGCGCCACAAACAGGTGGACACCGGCAACAAAACGAATGCCGCGAATGCCGTTACTATCAATAACATAAAGGAGGAATCTACAATGAGCCTTACCCCTGCTGACAAATTCGAAATCAGCGAACTCCTGGCCAAGTTCTGCTTCTACTCAGATTTTGGCGATTACGAGGCCCTGGCAGGAGTCTATACGGAAGACACAACAACGGTCATTGAAGGTGCTGGTACGTTTTCTGGATTGGATTGGCAGATTGAGCATTCCCGTGAATCGTACGAGCAAACGTCTGGGAAGAATCGGCATTGTATTACCAATCTGTGGATTGAACCGGATGGTGACGGTGCCGTGGCACGCTATTTCTTGCTGAATATCTTCGCGGGATTCAACCCGATGGAAGCACAATTCATGACAACAGGACGTTTTACGGACAAGGTCGTGCGCACCAAACACGGGTGGCGTATTGAGCATCGCCATTACACTCCTGATCAGCCCTTCCAGCTTCCAGACGGCCATTTGCCTGGGGAGGAGAAGTAGCTTTGTCCGATTCGAGTTCTGACGGGTGACGGCGCCGGATCTGATACTGAGCTAAGGGAAAAGAGGAAGATGGCTGGAGTAGAAACCACCAAGCAGAAGCCGTCCAGGGTTCCGTTGTCAGAAGGGTACCTCGTCGTGGATTCAAAGAAGTGCGCTGGCTGCATGGCCTGCATGCTGGCCTGCTCACTGGTATACGAAGGAATTGCCAACCTGTCTCTTTCACGAATCCAGGTCATACAGACTACCTTCAAACCCTTTCCCGAAGACATCACCATCAGCATATGCCGTCAATGTGCCAATCCCATCTGCATGAAATCGTGTCCTACGGAAGCACTGCACGTCGATGCCGAACACGGCAATATCAGGGTTGTGGATGAGTCATTGTGCGATGGCTGCAAGTTGTGCATTGAGGCATGCCCCTACCCGCCCAGCCGTGTCATCTGGAATCAGGAGCGCCACGTAGCAGTGAAGTGCGACTTGTGCGCCGGGGCGCAATACCGTCTGGAGGTAGGCGGGCCTCATGGCAAACAGGCGTGTGTGGAAGCCTGTCCCATGCGGGCCATCCGGTTGGTTCACAAGGTGCCCAACCAGCGCGGTGATGACGGATACAATGTCAATCTGCGGAACGAACATTGGGGCTGGTTGGGGTATCCGACGGATTAAATCAGAGGGGAGTGAAAGAAACGCTGTGACTTGTGGCTATGCTGGGAAGATATTGCGGATAAATCTCGGCAGCCGATCAATCGGCAGCATCGACACCGCTCAGTACGAAGCATGGGGTGGCGGTCATGGGATGGGATCGGCGATCTTCTGGGATCTATGCCCGGACAAGAGCATCAGCGGATTCGATCCCCGCAATGTCATCACCATCATGAGTACCCCTCTGGCAGGTACGCTTTCCCCCGGTTCATCGCGGTGTGAGGTGCAGGGGATTGGGCCGCAGGGATATCCGATCGAATGGTTTACCTGGAGCAACTTCGGAGGCAGGTTCGCCGCACAGCTCAAGTATGCCGGCTGGGATGGCATTGTTATCGAAGGAAGATCGGATACCCCGGTCTGGGTGAACATCGTGAATGACCAGGTGACCCTGGAGAACGCTCATGACCTCTGGGGAAGGGACACCAGGGAAACCCAGCAAGAGATCTGGCGGAGGGTGTCAGGTCATAACTCCGAGGATTTGACTCAGGCAGATGGTACCAGTCAGAGGCCGGCTGTGCTCTGCATTGGCCAGGCCGGGGAGAAGTTGAGCCGAATCGCCGCCCTGATCCATGATGGGGGCAACGCTGCTGGTCAGGGGGGATTCGGCGGCGTGTTCGGTGCCAAGAACCTGAAGGCCATCAGCGTCCTGGGTACGGGTGGCTTCCGTATTGCTGACCCCCGGGCCTTGATGGAAAGCTGGCTATGGTACCGGGCCAATTTCGTGTACAACGTGGATGCCCCCATCTTGAAGAGCCCTAAACCGAATTCGCCTGGATTCTTCTCGGTAAACAACTCCCCAGGTGGCGCTATGGTCATGAAGGCGGTTGAACCGTCTCGTCCCCATGCCTGCCATGCCTGTCCCCTGGCGTGTCATCGAAGGACAGCCAGCGGGATTGGTGATGAGTCTTTCTGTATGCCCACAATGTGGCCGCTCCATTTCATGTTCTCCACTTCGGACTCGGAGGAACCCGCAAGCGGTGCCTCGGAGGCTGATGTGAAAGCCTTCAGTGCCCTGAAGCTGGCCAGGGCTCGATATCGCATCGCCGAGTTGATCCAGCGGTACGGCATCAATTGCTTCGAGCTATGGGTCGCTGATATATACCTCCAAGGGCTCTTCAAGTTGGGCATTCTGGGTGAAGACAAACCGATTCGCTGTGATCTTCCGTTTGACAAGTGGGACAGCGACAGCTTCAAAGAAGGCCTCATTCGCATGATAGCTGAGCGGCAGGGTATCGGTGACGACATGGCCGAAGGCATGACACGAGCAGCCGTGAAGTGGGGGAGGTATGAGAAAGACAGCGAGGACGGAATTCTCCTCACCCCCTACTGGGGGTACTTCGAGCACTATGAGCCGAGGGTTGAGGTCGAATGGAGCTACGGCTCCATCCTTTCGGCGAGGGACACCAACGACCACGGGTTGAACTACCCGCTTTACACCATACCGAGGGTCTGCCAGGAAGCCAAGATCGAGCCGATCCTGTCAGCCGAGGAGACAGTGGAAATCATATCGCGAAAGGTGCCGCCGTTCAATGGCGATCCGTTCATGTTTGACTATGGTGAGGGCCCTACGGGCATATACTCCCAGAACAAAGCCAAGTCCACCGCATGGGGAAGGCGCTACGGCCTGTTCTGGAAGAACTCCGTTGGATACTGCGATTTCCTGTGGCCGAGCTTCATCAATATCAACGCACCCGGCAAACTCGGCGCCACCCCGGAGGGTGAACCAAAGTTCCTCAATGCGGTGACGGGACAGGGGATCAGTTTCCTAGAGGGGATGGAGATTGGCCGGAGAATCTGGAATCTGGATAGGTCTATACTCGTGCTGCAAGGGAGACGGCGGGACATGGAGGTGTTCACCGGCTACGTCTTTGGGAACCCGATCAGTTGGCCCCATATCTTGCCTATCTATGAGAACGGCCAGTGGCATTTCTCGGACAACCTTGGCAGGACGCTGGACAAAGACAGGTTCGAGGAGTGGAAGACCCTGTTCTTCGAACTGGAGGGCTGGGACAAGAGTTCGGGTTGGCCCACCCGAGGCACATTAGAACAGTTAGGCCTGGCAAAGGTGGCAGACGAGCTACAGAATCAGGGTAAGCTAGGAGTGCGTTGAGTATTCTTATTGGCCAAATGACCGGCGAATCGATGGCCTTGGCCATTGGGACAGGAGCGGGGGCGACAGGGCCGAATGCTATGGATGGACGAACGTCATTGGTCAATTCGGGTGTGATTTCTGGCTCAACTTATCGCGGTTCGAGCTTACGCTTGGTGAGCTGTTCAGAGTAGAGAGGGGGTGGAAGACAAACGAGAGAGTATAGCTTTTTGCGAGATTGGTAAGACAGAAAGATGAGATTCCGTGGGAGCATGAGAGGAAAGAGAATGAAGAATCTTGCGAAGACACTAACGGTGGTTCTGTTGGTACTGGTCCTCGTAGGTACGTTGGGCGTTGCCGTTGGCTGTGGTGGTGGGGGAGGGGGCGGAGCGGTGACCATCAAGATGGGCGTGGTGACCGACCTGACCGGGCCTGCCTCGCCAGCACTGAGACCTATCGTAGAAGTATACGTTGATACGGCAAGATACTACAATGATCATAACCTTATCCCTGGCGTGAAGATAAAACTTTCTATGTGGGATACCCACTTCGACTCGGCCAGAATAATACCTGGCTATGATTGGCTCAAGGAGCAGGGGGCAAAGGTGATAATCACATTCATCGCTACCGATGCCGAGGTATTGAAACCTTTTGCCGAGCGAGACAAGATCCCGGTCCTTACTACCGGCGAGCCAGGTAGCATCGAGAATCCCCCCGGATGGTTGTTCGCCACCTCGGGTTTTGCTGGGGAGGGGATGTATACTATGTTGAAATGGGTGTGGGACAATGAGTGGGATCACAGCAAGGGGCCGGCCAAGATTGGCTACGGCGGTTGGAATACAAACGTCGATCAGACAAAACAGGACGCAATAAAGAATTATGCCGCAGCTCACCCGGACCAGTTCACCTACGTTCGCTGTTCCCTGTCACCTTCGGGCACCGCGGACTTCACCAGTGTAGCAGCGACACTGAAGGATTGTGATTACTTGAGCGGAAGCGCCCCGCACATAGCCTACCTGGTAAGGGACTACCTAGCTACCGGTCAGACCAAGGCAAAGCTACTGGACTGTGACGGTGGTCTTTCGTCCATTCTAGCGTTCATGGTTAGAATGAACGGCTGGCAGTGCATGGATGGAGCGATATCCATGATGCAGTGCCTGGGTCTTGAGGAACGGGACATCAGTCCTCTGACACAGCGGATGTATGACATGCTACTCAGATACCGCACCGGCGGCGGGGACCTCTCGAAATATGCTGACCACCTGATATACGCGGCTGCTGGGGCTTCGGCCACGGCTGTCGCTTTCGACATCCTGAACCGTTGTATAAGGGAGGTAGGTGCCGAGAACTTCAGCAGTCAAGCCTACTATGATGCGGCCATAAAATACCAGACCGATGGCGAGCTGTGGGAAAGCTACCCGGTCATGGGCTTCAGCCAGACTCGGCGGCATTTGGGTCAGTTGTTTGCGATATGGAAGGTCAATGCTGCTGAGCAATCCTTCAAATGGATAGGAGAGTGGGTTGAGACCAGAGTGCAACCCTAGCACGTTGAGCACCATGGGCTTGCCAAGGAGAGACTCTGGAAGAGTTGGGGCTAGCCAAAGTGGCTGACGAGCTACAGAGTCAGGGCAGGCTGGTAAGGCGGCGAGTATCCATGGCATTCTCAAGGCTGGCGATGAAAGAGAGAAGGAGCACCACTGGTTAGACAAGCATGGAGTGATCCCAGCCAACAAGTCCTTTTAGCGAGAAACCTATTCTGAGAAAGGAGAGAAATGGCAGTTGAACGCGATCCAATGCAGTTGGAATGGGTGAAAAGCACCCCCACACCCGCAGACGATGAACGGCATATGCCTGGCCCCGAATCGCTCCCCCTGTATAACGAAAGCTACTATTTCCCGATCTATGATCCGAAGCAGGAGATCGGCGTAGTGTTTCGCTTCGGGATGCTCGCAAACCAGAAGCAGGCAAACATCTACCTCTTTATTACGCACAGAAGCGTGGTCGTCCACAGTTACTATGAGAAGTTAGCGCCGTTTCCGCCAATGAAACCCCGCCACATGGAGGCCGGGGGTCTCTCGGTGGAGATTGAGAAGCCTCTCGAGCGCTTCCGGCTGCGCTACAGGTCCGGTAGCACCGGCTTTGATCTGACCTGGCGGGGCACCAGCCCGCCGTACATGTTCCCGCGCCCGGCAGGAGCCACGTTCGAGGAGGCCATGGCTCATATTGAGCAGGGTGCGCTCGTAACCGGAACGGTAACCATTGGCGGCGTGCCTTACAAAATCGATGGCCTTGGCCATCGGGACAAGAGCTGGGGCCACGAGCGCGACTGGGCCAAGTACTATGGATGGACATATCTCAGCGGTGAATTCGGGCCTGACTTCTGGTTCAATGCATCTCGGTTCGAACTCACTCCTGGTAACCCTGTATTTGTCGGTTGCCTCTGGGACGGTAAGGAGTTGTCCTGGGCCTCGGATATCGTGATGGACACCAAGACCACTGACGGCGGCGCACGCCAGTTGGGTGTGGAGGTGAGTTTCAAAGATGAACGCGGCCGCCAGTATCATATCATCGGAGAGAAACCCATGGTTACGGGGATATTCCAGTTCGATAAGACCATACTGCGGGATGGGATCTCGCTCTTCCGCATGGGCGACCGCGTAGGCTACGGCATCATCGAGTACGGGTATGTCGAAGACTTGAAGCGGTAGGCTCTCCGGTTATAGCCACGGCTTTCCGAATTCGAATAAGGAGTCAAGAGATGTCAGGATCGATCGGGCCACTGCTCCCTTCAGATGAATTGTTCATTCATCAGATCGTTGATACTTTTGGTGCAGTATCGCAGAGCGACTATTCCTGGGCCGAGAAGGTGTGCGCCATGGCGGCTGCACGTGATGGCTCTCTGCAGTTGGCCTTCGGGTTTGGTAAGTATACCAACCGCAATGTTGTGGACGCCTATGCAGGAGTCTCCTGCGGCGTGGAACAGTGGACCGTTCGGGCAAGCCGCGCCATGGCTTCTGATCCTGAAAGCGTGTCTGTTGGCCCCATTCATTACGAGATTGTCGAGCCGCTCAAAAGCATCAGGGTGAGGCTCGATGTCAACAACGTTCAGCCCATTGCCTTCGACATCCTTTTCAAAGGAATCGTGCCCGCCTGGTTGGAGGAGCGCGAAGACCGTCGTGGTCTTCACGGCGTCCGCCGCGATGCCGATCAAATCCGATATCACCAGACTGGTACTGCCGAGGGCTGGGCTGAGGTTGAAGGCCGGAGGACTGAGATATCACCCCGCTCCTGGGTATCGACGCGAGACCACTCGTGGGGGATCAGGCCTATGGTTGGTGTGCCTTTGACCGACCTCGAACCCGCCGACATGTATGGCAACGTATTTGCCGTCTGGAACCCGGTTTTCTTTGAGCGTCAGGATGGGTCGCGCTACGCTTTGCTCCATTATCACCTGGAATACAGTGGTCCAGGCTTCAGACATCTGAGATTCCAGGGCAACTTCGAAAACCCTGATGGCAGTCGACAAATGATTGCTTCGCTGAAACCAGAGATTCGCTTCAACGCGAGAAACAAGCGATTCCTGGGCGGTCGATTCATCTTCACCATGGCCGATGGCTCTCTGCGCCCCCTGGATGTGAAGCCCATTGGCGATACAGGCTTCCACCTGGGCACGGGCCTTTACAACGGTGGCTTAGGCCAGTATCACGGGAGCTGGCGTGGATCACTTCACTTGTCTGGGGAGTACTTCGAGAACTGCGCTGATCCTGCAACCGTGGAAAGGATCAACCAGTTTCGAGACTGTATGATCAAGGTGTCGGATCCGGTGGGTGGTGCAGAAGGTTGGGGCAATTGTCAGACCTATGTTAGCGGCATCTGGCCAGAGTTCGGGCTACCGTAGTGCAGTTGATAGGGGTTAGCTATGACAAGAGGAGACAACCGTGACACAAGGATTAGATCTTGATGACGTGCGAAGGCGATTGACCCAGTGGTTCAAAGGCAAGATGCCAGAGGCCAAGGAGATCGCACTTTCGGGTTTGGATAAACCGAGCGCTGGTCTTTCGAATGAGACCTATAGCTTGGAGCTACGGTGGAAGGAGGCGGGACTGAACCGGCAGCAGAAGCTCGTCATCCGCTGGGTGCCTCCGCGGTATCCCCTTTATCCCAAGTACGATGTGAGAGAGCAGTTCCTGGTGTTGAAACACCTGGAGGCCGCGGGAATCCCGGTGCCCCAAGCCCTTTGGCTCGAGGAAGATCCATCGGTGATCGGTCGTCAGTTCTACATCGTGGAGCACGTGGAGGGTTGGATTCCGCCGGAAAACCCACCATACCATGTAGCGGGTCCTCTTTTTGATTCCACCCCTGAGCGAAGAGCCAGGATCTGGAACAAGGCGGTAGAGGTCATGGCTAAGATTCATACTTTGGACTGGCGTCGGGCGGGCATGGAGTTCCTCGGTGCTCCGAAGGCTGGAACCGATCCCATTGACCGGCACATAGCCTACTATGAGTGGACTATGAGCACGGCGACCCCGCCGACTGACCTGATCCTGGATGCGGCCAGGGAATGGCTGAAGAAGAACGTCCCAGTACCCAAACAGGTCTCGCTCTGCTGGGGTGACGCCAGGCTGGGCAATGTCATTTTCCGGGATGATGAGGTAGTCGCGGTGCTGGACTGGGAAACGGCTATGCTGGCGGATGCCGAGGCTGAACTGGCTTGGATGCTTCATGTGGACTGGTATATGGGTGAAGGGTACGGGTTGCCCAGGCTGGAGGGTCTTCCGGGGCCGGATGAGACCGTGGACTATTACGAGAAACTAACGGGACAGAAGGTGGAAAACCTGTTCTACCATGATGTGTTCGCCACATGGCGACAGGGAGTAATACATCACAAGCTGGAACCCACTCTGAAGGCCATAGGGTATATTCCACCCGATTCCCCCAGTATAAACGCTGCCAACTATGAGAAGATCAGACGTCTCTTAAGGCTTTCATAATGGAATGGCATGGATTTGCTAAACAAAGGTATTGGACTGAAAGTAAAGACAGAAATATAAAGAGACTAAAATGGTAAAGGAGGAAATTCATGGCAGAAAAAGGTAGAGCGGCAATATACAATGGCTTGGGCAAGCCGATTGAGATCGGGGAGTATCCGATCCCGGATCCAGAACCGGGGGCGATCCTCATCAAGGTGAGCATGGCTACCATCTGCGGGTCAGATTTGCACATGTGGCGTGGAGACCTGGATCTGGCGGGTTTGGGTTTACCGATGCCAGTCATCCTGGGCCACGAGATGACGGGCAAGGTAGCTAAGCTAGGGAAGGGTATCTCCACCGATTCGGCGGGCCAGCCTCTGGTAGAAGGTGACCGGGTGGTCTACCGCTACTTCAAGCCTTGCGGGCGTTGCCCATCGTGTTTGAGGGGAGAGGATGTTGCTTGCCCCCAGACCGGTATGTGGCTTGTCCCATCTGATCCCCCGCCCCACTTCTTCGGGGCCTATGCCGAGTACTACTATCTCAGCCCCAATCAGACCGTCATCAAGGTCCCAGATGATCTGACGGATGAAGTGGTCGCACCAGTCAACTGCGCCCTTTCAGAGATGATCTATGGTCTGGATAAGATCAATCTTCGGTTTGGGGAGACAATTGTCATTCAGGGCGCCGGTGGTCTTGGCATCAATGCTACCGCTGTAGCCAAAGAGATGGGCGCACACAAGGTCATCGTCATCGATGGCATCACGGAGCGCTTGAATCTGGCCAAAGCTTTCGGGGCGGATGAAGTCATAGATATGAAGGAATACAAGACCCCCGAAGAGCGCGTAAACCGGGTGATGGAACTCACCAACTACTGGGGTGCGGATGTTGTCGCTGAGCTTGTGGGTTTTCCCGAGGCCATTACTGAAGGACTGAACATGCTGGCCTACGGCGGGCGGCTGCTCGAGATCGGCAATATTAGTCTGGGAAAGACCGTGGCCATTGATCCGGCTCTCCTCGTCATGAGTAACAAGACCATGCGAGCCGTTGCCTATTACGGGCGCGATACCTTGAAGAAGTCCTTGGACTTTCTGAGCCGCACCAAAGGCAAGTATCCCTTTGATAAGATCCTTTCCCGCATCTACCCACTAGAAAAGATCAATGAAGCTTTCGAGAACCAAAATAAGGGACTGGTTTCACGGTCGGCTATTGTTCCTTAGCTGTGATACAAAGGTGGGAGATGCACACAATCATCGGGGGGCAAGACGACTGAAAAATTGATCGCTTCTTGCATACCAAAGGGAAGAAAAGGGTTCTCTTTCTCTCTATCACAAACGGACTTGTTGTGTCCCGTTAGCGGCGTTCAACACGCGATAGGATGTGTTGGTCTATGTTCTTGCTAAACCGGAAACTGAAAGGAGCCAACCATGGCAAGTTTCGCAGGAAAGATGCTGGAGGTGAATCTGACCGACGGCAGTATCGGAAGTTCCAAGGTCGATAAGGGTGTCCTGAGACAATACATCGGGGGAAGCGGACTGGCAGCCAAGCTGTTTTTCGACCGTGTTTCGCCGCAAGTTGATCCCCTGTCACCGGACAATGTCCTGTTCATCACCGTCGGCCCTTTAAGTGGTACCACCATGCCAGGAGGAGCACGATTCGCGGTATGTTCGAAATCGCCACTCACCGACATGTGGGGCGAAAGCTCGTGTGGGGGCACTTTTGCTGCCTGGCTGAGATCTGCTGGCTATGACGGGATCGCCGTTACGGGCGCGTCAGACAAGCCCGTCTATTTGGTGATCCAGGACGGCAAAGCGGAAATCAGAGACGCTGCCGATCTCTGGGGCAAGAACACCCACGAGATCATCGACCTGCTGAAGGAGAGGCACGGTGGAGAGAAGAAGGCCAAAGTGCTGACGATCGGTCAGGCCGGCGAGAACCTGGTCAGGTTTGCAGCTATTGCCAATGAAAAGCGGGATTTTGCCGCTCGTTGTGGCATGGGTAGTGTGATGGGCGCCAAGAAACTGAAAGCCATTGTGGCTATCGGCACCGGCAAGGTAGACGCTGCCGTTCCCGACGTGTTCGCTAAAAAGAGGAAAGAATACATCGAGAGAGCCAAAGAAGACCCTACCGTTCAGGCGCTGAAGGCGATGGGCACCAACGTGGCCATGGATTACATGTCGATGCTCGGTGATGTGCCCGCAAAGAACTGGACCGTAGGTGACATGACGGCTTTCGTGCCCAAGATCGGTGGCAGTGTACTGAGCGGCGAACAGTATCTAAAAGGGACCAATCAGTGCCATGGCTGTTTGGTCGGCTGCAAGCGGGTGGTCAAGCCTCAAGAGGAACCTTACCGGCTGCAAGCGGAGGGAGGACCGGAATACGAAGGTGTGGCCAGCCTGGGCACTTTGCTCATGATCGATGACCTGGCGGCGATCATCAAGATGAATGAGATGTGCAATGACTATGGGCTGGATGTTATCTCCTGTGGCTGCACCATCGCCATGGCGATGGACTGCTACGAGCGAGGCATCATTGGGTTGAGAGATACCAACGGAGTTGAGCTGAGGTGGGGCAACGTTGACTCCGTCATGAAAATGATTGACAAGATCGCCACCAGAGACGGTTTCGGAGATGTCCTGGCGGAGGGAGCCAAGCGTGGTGCGGAGAGGATCGGTAAGAGTGCCTCCGATTATGCCGTGGTGATCAAGGGTATGGAGGTGCCGATGCATGATCCCAGAGCCTTGCACGGCCTGGGTCTTTCCTATGCTACCGGAGTTCGCGGGGCGTGCCATACCAACGACCTGACCATCGCCGTCGAAGAAGGCTTCTTTTCATGGCCGGAAGTCGGGCTAGTCGGCCCCGTGGACAACAAGTCCAGTGTGGGTAAAGCTAAAGTCGTGGTGATTTGCCAGAACCTGGGGATGATCTTTGGTTCGGCACCGATGTGCTTTTTGGTGGCCAATGTGATCAAGTCACAGGAGTTGGTGGATTTGATAAGCTCCGCCAGCGGGTTTGACTACACTCTCGAGGAGCTGATGACAGCCGGTGAGCGGATATGGATGCTCAAGCGGGGCCTGGACAACCTCATGGGTGTTACCGCCGCAGATGACCGGCTGCCGAAGCAGATCCTGACGGCGCAGACGGAAGGCGGCGCAGCGGGTTCGATCCCCGACATGGAGCTGATGCTCAAGGAATACTACCCGTTGAGGGGGCTGGACTCTAACGGTCGCCCTACCAAAGAAAAGCTGGACAGCCTGGGATTGTCGGATCTTGCGGCGAAGCTTGGCTGACACCACGCTGTCAGACACACCGTAGAAAGGACGTGCATATCATAAATCGCTACTGCCCCGGCAGCAGTGATAGTGCTGGTTTGTTTAACGGATAGGGGGGCAAGCATGGATTTTAGGTTTACACCCGAGCAAGAGCAGCTTGAGAAGGAAATCTACGCCTATCTCAAGAAGAATATCCCTGCCGGGCTGGACGAAGAGTTAATCTTACACGCTGAGGGTGAGGGGCCCATCGCCCGTGGTTTCGTGAGGCAGATGGGCCTCGATGGATGGATGGGGATCGGGTGGCCGAAGGAATATGGTGGACAGAGTCGGACGCCTGTTGAGCAGTACATCTTCTTCGATTTGGCCATGGGATACTTCCGAATCCCGATTCCGGTACTCGGCTTGATGACGGTAGGGCCGACCTTGATGAGGGTGGGGAGTGAAGAGCAGAAAAGGCGTTTCCTGCCGCCCATCCTGACTGGGGATATCCTCTTCGCCATCGGCTACACGGAACCCGAGGCTGGCACTGACCTGTTTTCGCTGAAAACCACCGCCATCAAAGACGGCGATGACTACGTCATCAACGGCCAGAAGATATTCACATCGGGAGGGATGACAGTCGACTATTTCTGGCTGGCGGCGCGCACCAATCCGCAGGCCAAGCGCCAGCACGAGGGGATCTCCATCTTCCTGGTGGATGCTAAGACTCCTGGCATCAGCATTCAGCCGATGAATATGATGTGCGAATATGGCGTGGCTCAAGAGTTTTTCGACAATGTCAGGGTGCCCAAAGAGTGCCTGGTCGGCCAGGAGAATCGAGGCGTTCTCCTTATGGTGACCCAACTTGCCCACGAGCGGATCAATCTGGTCCCACATTCGACGAGCGTGAGGATAATTGAGGACACCACCCTGTGGGCCCGATCCGCCCAGCGCAATGGATCGCACGTTTACAGCGAGCCTTGGGTACGAAACAGGCTGGCCGAGCTCACCGTTGAGTCAGAGGTGCTGAAGATACTGAACCACCGGGTGGCATGGCAGATTACCAGGGGGGAAATGCCGCACGTGGAGTCGGCCATGATCAAGGTCTTCGGCAGCGAGCACATCGTCCGCACAACACGGGCCTGCCAGGAGATCATGGGTCAGTTCGGGCAGTTGCGATTAGGTTCGAAGTGGGCCCCGGCAGGTGGCTGGATTGAACGTTTGTCCCGGATGCAATTGCAGCTCACCTTCGTAGGCGGCAGCAACGAGGTTATGCGAGACAACATGGCCACCATGGGTCTTGGATTGATGAAATCTCGATAAAGGAGGTGGAGAGGTGGATTTCGCATTGAATGATCAACAGGAGCTTCTGAAGAAGGAGGCTCGCCGCTTCCTCGACAGCGAGTTTCCCAAGAAACTGGTTCGCCAGCTACAAGAGAGCGAGTTGGGATATTCCCCGGAAATCTGGAAGAAGATAGCCGACTTGGGATGGCTGGGGCTGGTGAGCCCGGAGGAATATGGTGGCGCCGGCGGTACGCTGCTTGACTTGGGCGTCCTGTTCGAGGAGGTCGGCAAGACAGCTTGCCCCAGTCCACTGTTCGCCACGATGGCCCTTGGGGTGCTTCTCTTGTTGGACGAAGGGAATGAGGAGCAAAAGCAGCGACTTCTGCCCAGAGTGGCCAGCGGCGATTTGATCTTGACTCTGGCGCTATCGGAGCCGGAGGTGGACTATCAGCCTCAGTTCATGACCACGCGAGCCCAGCATAGGAATGGCCACTTCACTGTTACTGGCACTAAGCTGTTTGTGCCTTACGCCCATGTGGCAGACGTCATCCTGGCAGTGGCTGCTACCGGTTCTGTTGACGATGCCGGCAAAGGGATCACCGTGTTTCTGATACCAAAGGGAGCAGCGGGGATCGAACTGGTTCCGTTAAGGACCGTTGGCCAAGACAAGCAGTTTGAAGTGACGTTCGAAGGTGTGCAGGTCTCGCCATTGGACATACTGGGAACGGTGGACGGTGGTTGGCCGGTGGTAGAGGTAACCCTGCAAAAGGCGACGGCCATCCAGTGTGTGGAAACCGTGGGGGTAATGCAGCAGGAGCTGTCGATAACGGCTGAGTACACCTCAAACCGTGTGCAGTTTGGGCGGCCCATCGGCAGCTTTCAGGCAGTGCAGCATCGACTGGCTGACATGCTGACGGATGTGGAAGGGGCCCGGTGGCTGTCCTACAGAGCGCTATCGCTCTTGAGCGAGGGCCTGCCGGCCCAAAGGGAGGTAGCCATCGCCAAGGCATGGGTCAGCGATGCCTGTCAGAGAGTGGCGTACTCGGCCCAGCATCTGCACGGAGGAATCGGGATGGACCTGGATTACGACCTGCATTTCTATTTCGAATGGGCGAAGGCGCGGCAATTGAGCCTCGGCCCGACACCCTATCATCTAGCCTCCATCGAGCCGACGATCCGCAGCGGGTGATAGTTATCTTCGCTGAAATCGGATTAAGGCGTCGTGCTTGCCCAACGCCCTTGCCAAATGGGGTTGTCTGCGACCGGAAATCGGATCGACTCATTCGAGATTAATGAAGGCAGCGGCTATTGGCACTGATGGCTCTTGTCACAGTTCGGATCGTGGAAATGCGAAGAAGCAGTTATACCATGTGGTATCTATCTTGATGTCGAAGTACCGTATGGGTAGCATCATGTACCCAGCCTAGCGTTGACACGCCGGATCATTAGTTTGGACCCCTGGCGCAATTCCTTCATCATGGCTCAGTCTACAAGTCAGATTCGAAACTGAACAGTGCACCTCTTAGGTCATCATGATTGATCCGATTCGGCTGATAAAATCATCCCTAAGAGACTAGCAATGGCTAAACAATACAATCTATCCTAGAAATGCAAAACGGAATGGAAAACCGCGTAGCACTCCATCGAATCTGAAGATGAGGAAGATAGCAAGAGGCAGCACGGTACTGAGAAGGATTCGCTTTGGTACGAAGTCATTATCACTCTATCCCTGCCTTGATAATCAGGGCTGCCAAAGACGTAAGTGTGCTTTCAGTGGCCACTTTGCGGCGGCGTGATAGCGCCCATAAAAATTCAGGATCGAGGAAGGTCAAAGCGATCGGCGCGCTGATCTATCGCCAGTAGAAGTGAGGAATGAAGGATAGCGCCAGTAACCCGACAGAAAGGTGCAAGAATGAACAGGCGTATTAGAGTGCTTGTGGTTGACGATCACGAAATCGCATGCCAAGGGTTACGGTACCTGCTGGACCAAGAACATGACATCGAGGTGGTGGGAGCATGCAGCGATGCCGAGGAGGCCTTTGCCCATGTGAGATCACTGCTGCCTGACATTATCCTTATGGATAGCCAGATGCAAGCTATAGATGGGATCCAGGCCACATGGAGGCTGAAGAGAAACGGTCTTTCCTATGCCGGGGACGTGATTGTGTTGGCCGAGTCGCTAGAACAACTGACTGAGGCTATGAAAGCCGGGGCATCGGCGTACCTTCTGAAGGACATTGAGCGCGATCAACTTGCCCAGGCTATTAGGCAAGTTTACCAGAAAGCACACCCAACGCCTCAAGATGGTCTATTTGGACTACTGGAGATGGTCATATTGCCGCCGGCCAGTCTTGCCCGCTCGGTGAGATTTGCTACTCAGGTGGAGAAGGCGATTGAAGCTACTACGGTTCAGGCAGTCGGTTCCCCAGAAGGGAGTTGCGCTATCACGATGACCCTAGCGCCGTCCCCTTTGGAGAGTATTGTCACTAGACTGGAGGGGCTGGCTGATGTAGAGAGGGTAGAGAAAGAAACATCGACAGAAGATATTTGGAGCTTGCTAAGAAAACCCTGGGCTGGGGCAAGAGGGAAATCCAGCCGCGCTAGAAGGCTGCTTGTAAGCCTGAGATTGACCTAGCTGGTGCTTGGTGGCAACAATTCGCGTTACATCAGTGAGCCAGAGACCCCTGACAGCCGTCACCATACCCGATCTATCCCTCTAAACTCCATAAGGCAGCCATCCTAGCTACCGCGAGCCATTTGGCTCTTAATTCTGACCTTTTTGTCCGCTGCTTGTGATACCAATGACCCTTGTGCAAGTCTACCTACATTCTTAGCATTGATCACAATTGTGATCATCCTGGACTCCTCGGAATCAGCCTGGGGAGATAGGAACCACGACTGGTTTATGATTTATGATTGGCTGTGACTTTCTATAGTCATAGCCCCTTAGTGGCCTGTCTCCGGCACAGCCCCACTGGAGACCTGGTGGTGGCATAGGAGGAACTGCGGGCTGTGGGCCAGTGACAAGGGGCTGACCTGAAGGAAAACCTGGATTGCAAGGCTTGGTGATGTACACCGCCGGCGAGACGCAATGGACGAAAGGAAGAATATGGCTTCAACAAAGAAACGAACTGGGATAGCTCTGGCCGCAGCCGGAGTAGCTCTAGTCATCTTTGGAGTAGTTTGGGTCACCATCATATTTCCTGATCTGACGAAGGTGCCTGATGACCTGGACAAGACAGTGCAGTACGATGGGGTGGTGACCATGATCGATTCCCAAACATACCAGCCTTTGAGTTACGATGTGATCGTTACTCGCAGATGCGAGGCAGTCCGCTGTCGAGGCGACGTGATCTACATTCGGGAAGATATTACCTTCGTAGATAGGGAAACGGGGCAGGAGATTGTATCACTTGGGGACAGCGATTTGCTGGCAGTGCACAGAGTATCCCGTGCCAATGTCCCGCACCAGGGTGATGAAAGCAGGGAGGGCTTATGGCAATTCCCTTTGAACGTCAAGGCTGGCCAGAACTCCCAAATCCGTGGATTGATAAGGGAACCTGAAGCTATGCAGATTCACTTTTATACCAACCTTCCGGGTGGTTGAAAAGGGTAATACTTTGTAATACCATACCCTTATGGCGAAAGTAGTAGTAACGT
>VGOE01000023.1 GCA_016876035.1 Chloroflexota bacterium | reverse complement strand
TTAGCCAACCTAGCATCCAACAGGGGAGCTCTGAAAAGCCTAACAAACTGGCCATGGATTAGTGCCATGTTGAACGCTACATAGAATAAGATGAAGGCCTTTTTCATAGGACTCCCTTCTCGATCACCGTTTGAGAGGCATGACCTAGAATACGGAGGAACAACCTTGTAGCGCTTCCCTCATTTCACGAAATGAATCAGCATCTGGGGGAAATGTTAGTCCTTTTGTTTGAATTGGTCAAATGATATGAGTTGCCCTTGGAGATGAACATGACCTACAATGAGAAATGGGTGACCGAAGTGAGGTGTAGCTAATGACTATGTTTCGCAGAGATGACATGACGATAATGCAGACCGAGATAGAGGGAGTGACCAGGTATGCCTTTGGTGATACCAGGATATACAGAGTGGGCGTGGAGAGTTTTCCCAATCACGTAACCAACATGTACCTGATTCTGGATGGTGAGGCGAGCCTGGTAGATGTGGGTTTTAATGCAGAAAAGGCCAGGGCTGATCTGGAAAGGGGCTTCCAGATCGTAAACAGAGAGTTTGAGGAGAAGGTTGGGTTTGGGGATATCGCCAGCATCATTATCACCCACGGGCATGGCGACCACTTCGGAATGCTGGAGGATGACAGGCTGAAGGGCAGGAAGGTGTATATTCACAGACTGGATAGCGGCATAATAAAGGACTACACCAGGGAGTACGTTGATTGGAAAGAACACGCGGTGCAGTTGGTAAGGGAGGCTGGATGCAATGTTGAGCCGGAAGCCATTTTCTCGGTGGATCAACTGGGCTTTCACTCGACAGACTACGAGATAATAGAGGTAATTGACGGGGAGCGTATTGTTAATGGTTATGAGGTGTGTCATGCCCCGGGACACAGCCCGGGGGAAATCTGCTTGAAGGTTGGCCCGGTACTCTTCCTGGGGGATCACATGCTTTCTATCACCACGCCCCACCAGACCCCGAAGAGTAGCTGGCAAGGAGCGGGATTGCGGACTTATCTTGGCTCGCTGAAGAAGGTTGCTGGCCTGGAAGTGAAAGTGGGGTTGGCGGCACATGAGGATACCATCTATTCCGTTAAAGGCAGGGCAGAGGAGATAGAGACCTTTCATCACCAGCGCCTGGGAGAACTCATGGAGCTGTGCCTGGACGAGAAGAATCTATATCAGTTGACTACCGAATACTATCGGCATCACCCGGACCTTATCCAGGCCTCGAGCATTGAAGAACTGGCGGTGGATGAGAAGATCCTGGCCCTGGAAGAGATCAAGGCTCATGTGGAGTACCTGCTGGAAGAGGAAAGAATGACGGTGGCCAGCATCGAGGACGGAATAGTGAAGTATCGCTCACGGTGATGGCCTTGCTTGATAAGCTAGAGAAATTTGTGGGCTGGGTTCGCGATCGCCCCATGAGGACTCTGATTATCGTTGTGGCGGTCGAAACCCTGATCTTTGTGGCCCTTTTCGTGGTCTTCATCTGGGTGATTCTTACCAGATAGGGAGCAACATAGCCGCTTTCTGAGTGGTGGGTGCTCCTGCATGTCTTTCCTGTCTTCAGAGCCTTTGCTCTGGGATTGCGTGCCAACAGATTCGCCCTTGCTCGCGGAAGGACAAACACGTTGATCAATGACCTCATGAAGGGGGCGCTTGTCCTGTGACACGCCCCTTGCTATAATCGGGCGGGAGTCAAGACTTTGAAGAGGATATCTTGTGACGCTGGCTAAGGTGTACTCTGCGGCGACGGTGGGCCTTGATGGTCAGTTGGTGGAGGTGGAGGTGGATATTTCCGGCGGGTTACCCTCTATGACCGTTGTTGGCCTGCCTGACACAGCAGTACAGGAGGCCAGGGAACGGGTTCGAGCTGCTGTCCGCAACTCGGGTTTCATCTTCCCTGCCAAGCGAATCACCGTTAATCTGGCTCCGGCCGACCTGAAGAAAGGCGGCCCGGCTTACGACCTTCCCATTGCGGTGGGCGTCCTTCTGAGCACGGAGCAATTGATAGCGGATGTTTCCCAGATCATGTTTCTGGGGGAGCTTTCCCTTGACGGAAGCCTGCGGCACACCCACGGTATCCTGCCGATGGTGGCTCTGGCCAGTGAGAAGGGGCTTTCTTCTGTCCTCGTTCCGGCCAGCGACGCTAAGGAGGCTGCCCTGATTGAAGGCATACAGATTATTCCTGTTGCCTCTCTGGCCGAGCTAGTCGATCATCTGAGAGGGGACAAGCCTATTCCTGGCTGTGTGTCGTCCAGCCTGGAGGAGGCAGAGAGCATAGTATGGCACGTGACTGACCTGGCTCATGTAAAGGGCCAGGAGCACGCCAAGCGAGCGCTAGAAGTGGCGGCTGCCGGAGGACACAATATGATCATGAATGGGCCGCCGGGCAGCGGCAAGACCATGCTGGCCCGTTCCCTGCCTTCCATCCTTCCCCAAATGGCCATGGACGAGATACTGGAGGTGACCAAGATATACAGTGTCAGTGGTCTCCTGCCTTCAGATATGCCTCTCGTCAAGCAGCGGCCTTTCCGGTCGCCTCATTACACCATCTCCCAGGTGGGGTTGGTGGGAGGGGGGCGGTGGCCGAAGCCCGGCGAGATAAGCCTCAGCCACAGAGGTGTGCTCTTCCTTGATGAGTTCCCTGAGTTCGGTCACACCACCCTGGAGGTCTTGCGCCAGCCTCTGGAGGACAGGGTGGTCACCATCAGTAGGGCACAGGGGAGCGTCACCTTCCCAGCCAATTTCATGCTCGTGGGGGCGATGAATCCCTGTCCCTGCGGCTATTATGGCGATCCAGTCAAGGAATGCCGCTGCTCCTCTGCCGATGTTACCCGATACCAGAAGAGGATCAGTGGCCCTTTGCTGGATCGAATTGATATATTCGTGGATGTTCCCCGGGTAGATTACGAGAAGCTGACGGAAGGTGACTGTGCTGAAGGCTCGGCGGAGGTGCGTGGCAGGGTGGCCAGGGCGCGCCAAGTCCAGCGGGAGCGGTTCAAAGGGACGAGGTTGATCACCAATGCCGATATGACGGCGGTAGAGGTGAGGGAGTTCTGCCAGGTGGAGTCCTCCGCTCAGGGTCTGCTGCGGATGGCCATGAAGCAGATGTCGCTCTCGGCGCGGGCCTTCCACCGGATACTCAAGCTGGCCCGGACTATCGCCGACCTCGAGGGTGCCGCCGTCATCCAGGCCCAGCATGTGGCTGAGGCATTGCAGTACAGGCCGCGGGTGGGCTTGTAAGTGGGATGTTGTTCTTGGGGGGGCGTGGTGGTGGTGAGCCGACCTTCGCTATGCCCACCCTGCGGACTGTGATCGTTGCACAACATAGTGGGAGGTTTCTAAGTGCTGAATTGCCAGAGTGTGACACTAGCTAAGCTGGCTGTTGCCAGTACCATGTACAATTCCCTTACGCCTTTCAATAGCTCGCTCAAAGGTTTGAACGATGATACGGGCGGTAGCATAGACCTGAGGAATTCCAGGCATTGCTGTCGTCTCATGAAATGGCTAAATGATTGGGGATGCAGGCATCTTCCAGAGGATCAACATGATGTTGCGGCAAAAAGTATCTTGAACTGGTACCGGGTAGAAGGGGCCAGTTTATTTGCGAGAGAGAAACCTCTCTGGGACCTGGGGGATGGTGAGCTGAAAGTAGCCGCTCGTGCATATGGTTCTCTTAAGGACAAGACGGGGGCTTGGCGTGTTCACGGCCGCAGCCAACAGGAGGTTCATATTGGCCCAACTGCAGCCTCTAAGATCCTCTACGCCATCAGGCCGAAAGCATTGATGCCTTGGGATAACGCAATGCGAACTAGCTTCGAATGTGATGGTAGTTTTGAATCATACTTCAAATATCTAAGGGAAATCAGAGACTTTACTTCACACATCGGGAACCTATGCAGGGACAAAGGCTTCCAAGTTGACGACCTTCCCAACAAACTGGGGCGACCAGATTCTACAGTGCTGGCACTTGTCAACGAGTATATCTGGGTTACCGAGACACGGAAGGTTAAACTTCCCTCATCGGAAACCCTTGCGCAATGGGCATCGCTCGGTTAATACTAGAAAAATCCAGCCAGAAGTAGGGTGGGCTTGGCCCACCAATTTCCTTGGCTGCGTGCGCCCGTTTGCATCTTCTGTCTGTCGTGCCGGCTGGAAATAGGCACACTTGGTCGGTTCCCGATAACCCCGTCAGGTCAGGGACCTGACCGGCACCTGGAGATAGGGTGGTGTCCCACCGCCCTGGGATTGCCGTGATCGCCTACGGCGTCCTTCCCATTGGGAAGGATCGCAATAACAACACAAGCAGGGTAGTAGCAGTCGTAGGGTGGGTGTAGCGCAGCGAAACCCACCACCCGGATACACCCCGGAAGAAGGTGGGGGGAGAGAAAGGTAAGTAGGGGTAGGTTGGCCTGCTGACTGGATCGGTGGGCTCTGCCCACCATGCCTGGCTATCAACAGTAGCGCACCCGAGTGTCGTCAGTCAATTACTAGAAGTCTCAAAATAGAATGGTCTCATTTTAATGCGGGGCAAAGCAAAACGGTGCATCAGACTATTATGAGACCATTAGTAACTCGAGGAAGTTGGTGGAACATTAAGGTGATAAAGGGTAGCCAAATTGACCTGAGAAACAACATTAAGGCATTATTCCAGAAAAGCTTTACAAATATCTACCTTCTGAGGTCTGGCTGCACAATGGTCAAGGTCGGTGCCATCAACCAACCGCTCCTATTTCTCGCAGTTCACTGATACGGTTATCGGTGTAACCTATCTCACGTAGAATCTCATTGGTGTGCTGCCCAAAACTGGTAGCCCAGTTCCTCACCTCTACGGGGGAATCACTGAGCTTATGCATTGAGCCAATCTGCTTCAGCCGGCCTGCGGCGGGATGATCAGATTCCAGTATCATCTGCCGCGCAATCAATTGGGGATCGAATTCCACCTCATCAATACCCAGAACTGGCGCAAAACATGTATCGGCATACATCAGCAGTGCTGCCCACTCACCCCGCGTCTTAGTCTGAAATTTCTCCGTAAAGAATTTGGATATCTCATCCCGCTTCTCTCCCTCGTCGAACTGATGCGGGATGAACTCCTCACAGCCCAGAAGCCGGCACAGGTTAGCGAAAAACTTCGGCTCAAGCGTGGCAATGGTAATATGCTTCTTGTCCTTTGTCTCATAGACGTTGTACCAGGGATACTTCCCGTTCCAAATAGTCTCGCCTCTCTTTGGGACTGTTCCGCGTTTGTAGAGATAGGGGTTTGTCTGCATGGATGTCACTTCAGTTATAGCGTCTGTGATGGAAACATCCAAGAAGTGGCCCTCCCCCGTTCGCTCCCGCGCCATGAGCGCCGCCAAAATGCCCACTCCGGCGGACATACCCCCACACCAATCAGCAACAACTGCGCCCGGTATGGCAGGCATCCCACCCTTCGGCCCGGTCAACTCCAGAAGACCACTGATCGCCAAATAGTTCAATTCATGCCCAACTATGTCCCGGTAGGGTCCATCCTGCCCATAGCCAGACAAGGACGTATAGACGATGCGCGGGTTGATTCCCTTAATAGTCTCGTAGTCAATACCCAGGAGCTTGACCACACCGGGGCGGAATCCTTCCATCACAACATCGGCGCTCTTCGCCAAGTCCTTATAGACCTCTCTACCCGCCTCCGTTTTCAGATTGACGCCGAATGTCCGACAGTTGCGCAGACCTGGATAGTCACTGAACACCATCATGGTTAGCGCACCATGGGTCTCCGGATTGACATCGGAGATTCTGATTACATCAGCACCCAGGTCACTCAGCATCTCAGTGCAAAAAGCACCAGGGCCGGTCCAGCACATATTCATTATCTTTACGCCATCAAGCGCCAGCCCCATTTTCTCTATGTCAGCTCCTTCTCAGATTCGTTGTGGTGTATGAGATACTAATGGTCTCATAATAGTCTGATGCACCGTTTTGCTTTGCCCCGCATTAAAATGAGACCATTCTATTTTGAGACTTCTAGTAACTCTTCTATGCCCGTTTACTTGCATCTATTGCATACTACCTCTTCAGGTACTTGAGCTCAGTAGGTTGGGCTCGGCCCACCGATTTCGCTGTCGGAGTCCGGATGCCCTAGGCTATTTCTCCCCAGGTTTCACATCCCCGCGGCGTCTAGTATGGCGGGAACCCTGTCCTCCATGCCGATGGCCATAATATGCACTCCCTGGCACATATCCCTCATCTCTCTGATCAACCGGGCGGCGATCTCTATGCCTTTGGCGGCCTTCTTCTCCGCTTTGTCCATTTCCTCGATCAGGTTGTCAGGGACGTGTATCCCGGCGACATTCTTGTTCATGAAGCGTGCCATGGCTGCTGATCTGAGAACCACAATGCCCACCAGCACGGCCGCATTGAGGTGCTTGACAGATTTCATAAACTCTTCGAATTGCTTTGGTTCATACATCGCCTGGGTCTGGAAGAACTGGGCTCCCGCCTTGACCTTCTTCTCCATCTTGAGGATTTGTGGTTCTAAAGGATCGGCTCCGGGAGCAACGGTGGCCCCGACAAAGAAGCGTGGTGAACCCTTCAGCTCCTTCCCACCGAGGTCGCGTCCCTGTTCCAGTCCCTTGACAGCTTGCAACAGGGAAACTGAATCGAGGTCAAACACCGGCTTGGCATCAGGGTGGTCACCTAAGGAGACGTGGTCACCGGTAAGGCAGAGGACATTCTCAACTCCCATGACGTAGGCGCTAAGAAGGTCAGACTGCAAAGCCAGCCGATTGCGGTCGCGACAGGTGACCTGCAAAACAGGCTCTACTCCCCACTGCCTGAGCAGATGGCAGCCAGCCAGAGAGCCCAGCCTCATGACCGAACTCTGCTGGTCAGTGAGGTTCACCGCGTCCACCCTGCCCTTGAGCACCTCCGTGTTTTTCTTCATCTCCTCAATGTCCACCCCCTTTGGAGGGCCAACCTCGGCGGTTATCACAAACCTGCTGCTGGCGATCTTCTCTTTCAGACTCATCGTGCTGCTACCTCCTTTTCTCGTTGCTCCAGCGCCCACATGATAGTAGACCTGAGATGTTTAGGAGGTTCCATTTTACTAAAGGCTTTCGGAGGAACGATTTCAGTCATTTTGTCCAGCCGGTTCAGCTTCTTGAGCCGCTGATAGATGAGGTGCCAGCCGCAATCTCTAACGTCAGGCTCCACCTCGCATTTGCCACTTTTGGCGCCACCGCACGGGCCGTTGATCAGGAATTTGCTACAGGCGGTCAACGGGCATATTCCCCCGGTGACATCCAGAAGGCAGTCGCCACACTCCCGGCAACGCTCACTGCCCCGCCACTCCCCACGCACGCCCCCCAGGTTCATGGTGTTGCAGGCCGGGTGAGTTATCTTGTCTACCACGGCTGCCGTTGCCTGGACTCCGACGCCGCAGGTCATTACCAGGAGCGAATCGGCGGCGGCGACATCTGCCTCGCGGGCCTTGAGCCGCAGCTTCACCAGGGCCCTGTCGCACAGGAAGTCGACTACGGTGTAGCCGGTGACTGCCTTACCCTTTCCCTCCAGCTTCTGCTTCATTTCCAGTACCTGTGCTTCTCCACCCGTCTGGCAGACTTCGGCACAGCCTTTGCAGCCGACAATGAAGACCTTGTTTTCGCCGTCCAGGTAACCCAGGATTTCTTCAAAGGGTTTCAACTCCGAAACTAGCATTTTCTCGCTTCCTCCAATACTAATCTCATCATTTCAGGGATCTTCTGGCCAAGCTCTGCCGAAGGCTCTGTACCCCAGTCTATCTCCTTGGGCTGGATCCCAACAATAACTACTTTCGGGGGCTTAAGACCGAACTTGTCCAGTATCTGCAACGATTGCATCAGGCCTACCTGATGCAGGGAGGTCGCCTCTGCGCCATTTTCCGGTATCTCATCAGGGCCAAGGCGGTAGATGGTCCCTGGCTCACAGTCTCCCTTGACAGCGTCAATTATGATCAGCTTGTCCACCTTATCAAGAGATAGGAGAACGTCTGGAGACGTTCCCCCATCTACTATCTGCAAGTTGCTCCCGTTTTCAGGCGCCATCTCCTGCAATGCCTGAGCCACGTGAACCCCGATCCCCTCGTCCTTCAGCAGCAGGTTGCCCATGCCAACTACCGCGATTTTGGGACCCTTTCTACGACACTCTGAATCGGCCAAGTTCGCTTCCCTTAGGTGTTATCAGATGAACAGCGCAGGCAATGCACGGGTCAAAGGAGCGGACAATACGCACGATCTCAAAGGGGTTGTTTTCGTCCTTGACCTTCGTGCCGATAATGGCCTGTTCTACCGGCCCAGGTTGCTCATTGTCGTCCCGCGGAGAGAGGTTCCAGGTAGAGGGAACAACACACTGGTAGTTGGCGATCTTCTTGTCCTTTATCTCTACCCAATGCCCCAGTGCCCCCCTGGCCCCGTCTATCAGACCCATGCCCGTGCTTTGCTCTGGGATCTGGTAGTCAATGTAAGCGGGTTCACCCGGCTTGAGCTGCAACAACCAGGCAGGCATTGAGTCAGCTAATGCCTTGGTGTAAAGCGCTCTGGCGGCGTGGCGGCCCAGCACAGAGAATAGGGCCTTTGGCGACGCCTTAAACCGTGATAGCGTGGAGTCCACCAGGGCTTTCACTGTGGGATTGCCACTGGCATAGGTAACCGCTACTCGGGCCAGCGGGCCTACCTCGTATACCTTGCCATCGTACCGCGGTGCCTTTATCCAGGAGTAGCCTGCTTTCTTTTTCAGATCAGGGCGGGTCTCACCGCTGGCGGGATGTTTCCTCGAAGTCGAGTCCTCGTACCAGGAGTATTTGACGTATTCCATTATTTTCTGGGTATCCAATTGACCCAGCTTGAGGTCAGCAGAGACTGTTCCCTGCTTCATAAATCTTTCCCTGCGGGCAAGGTCGGGGCTCTTGCCATCCAGGTCGAAGCTGCCATAGGAAAGCAGGTTGCCACAGCCAGCGCCGATCCCAAAGTAGTCGCTATAGGCCTCGGCCACCATCATGACATCGGGAAGGTAGACGTTGTTGATGAAGTCGCGCAGTTCATTTAGCTGCCACAGGAAGGAGGCAATCTTGTCTACCGTGGGGACCTCAGCGACGCCCCCGGGCACGATGACACTATCGTGGGGCAGCTTGCCGCCAAAAATGGTAGTCAACTCCTGGCCTTTGCGTCTCATCTCCAGAGCTTTGACATAGTGGGCCAGCGCTTCAATATTAGCTGCCTTTGATAGGCGGTAGTCGCCTTCATATCGCGGGACGAACGGTCCCAGTTCACCTCGTTCCGCAAAGGCTTTCACCGAATTCAGAACGGGGTCGTTGCCGTCGTATTTGGCCACCGCCGTGATGTCGACATAATCTAAAGCGGCCAAGTGATAGAAGTGCAATATGTGATCAGCGATGTGAGCTGCGCCCAGAATGAGGTTACGCATAATTCGGCCATTGTCAGGAATCTTGTCAGAGATCCCGAAGGCGCTGTCCAGGTTAAGGGTAGCTGCTGTGGAGTGGCTGGTGGGGCACACCCCGCAGATGCGCTGGGTGTAGCGTTGTGCATCACGGGGGTCTCTGCCCTGCAGAATAATCTCCAACCCCCTGAACATCATGCCAGAGCTTCTGGCATCCTTCACCTTTCCGTTCTCTACCACTGCTTCGATCTTGAGATGTCCTTCAATCCGGGTTACCGGCTCAATAATAATCTTACCCACTGATCATGACCTCCCTTTTACTGTCCCTTTCCAACTGCTGGCAGAGCGTCGTCGCTTAGTTTCTGATAGAAGGGTGCCAGCAGATCAGGAAAGCCCGGTTCCACGCAGCCAATACAGGAGCCCCCAGAGCCAATGCACCAGTTTGTGCTGTGGTTCCAGAGCCTCAGAGGGCAGTCAGCATAGGTCACGGGACCTTTGCAGCCTAGCTCATTCAGGCATCCGGGACCCCCAAACTTTCTGGCGAATTTCCCTTCTTCAAAGTAGGCCCGTCGAGGACAATTTTCGTGGATCAGCTTGCCATAGAAGGCTTTGGGCCTCTTGTGTTCATCCAGTTCCTCCGGTTTCGGCAGGCCCTTGAGCAGGATAGCAGCCACGGTGCCCACGAACCAGTCGGGGTGTGGTGCGCAACCAGGAATGTTTATTAGGGGCACGTTGATGCGGTGCTGCTTTAGAAATTGGTCCACGCTGATGCAGCCGCTGGGATTAGGTGCCCCGGCAGCGATGCCCCCGAAGGAAGCGCAGGTGCCCAAGGCGATGATCGCCAGAGCATTCCCAGCCACGTGTTCCAGCCGCGAAGCCATGGGAATAGGCTTTCCTCCATTTTCACCCATAGTACCATACGCGCCTTCAGCCGCCGTGGGTATAGCACCTTCCACCACCAAGATGTAACCGCCCTTCTTGCTTCTTGCAGTGTGTTCCATTTCCTCAATTACGGCGTCGCCCTGTCCTGCCATGACGGTGGCGTGATACCTTAAATTGATATGCTTTCCAGGCACCACTTCGTCAATCAGGACGTTCTTGATGGTCGGGCTGACTGAATTGAGTACAGAGACAGAGCAGCCAGTGCAAGCACTGGCTGCGAACCAGATGAGAGGGTACTCCACAGTGCCTCCTTTGCCTCTTTCAACCATACAAGCTCTCCTTGAATTTGAATACTTGGGCCTCGGTTCGACTCTGGTCATAGTGTAATATGGCAGGGCATTTGTTGGCAAGAAAATATACCCCAGATTGACTTCTGAAGCGAACAATGACACTACGCCATTCTATAACTGAAAGACAGCTCTTCAGCGTTGGAGTCCTGGCAGAAGACCAGAAGCAAATTGGGCTGGATTCTTGGTCATTTTCTTCTGTGTCGGTTTGTTGTGGACATGGTGTCCCTGGTTCTGGTAATATACTAAACAATCCACTAGACGACTACAATAATAAGATTATAGAGTGAGAATGCTTGAGCTAAGACTTCACGGTAGAGGCGGCCAGGGAGCGGTCACTTCAGCAGAGTTGCTAGCCCTGGCCGCTATTGCTGAAGGTAAATATGCGCTGGCCTTCCCTACCTTTGGCCCGGAGAGAAGAGGAGCGCCTGTCCAGGCTTTTGTGAGAACAGACAATAAGCCGATCAGGATCAGGGCAGAGGTCAGGCAGCCCGACGCGGTGGTTGTCCTCGATCCTGGTTTGCTCAACATTGTGGATGTAAGCTCCGGCTTGAAGGAAAAAGGCATAGTGATAGTCAATACCAAGAAGACCCCAGAGCAAATAAAATCCCTCTTTGGAAACAGGTGGTCTGTGGCTACAGTTGACGCCTCCACTATTGCCCTCAAAACCCTGGGTGTACCTATTGTGAACACGACTATGCTGGGGGCAATAATCAAGGCAACCAGTGTAGTTGAAATCAGCTCGCTTGAGGAACCTCTGAAGCACCGTTTTGGAGAAAGGGCTGGCAGGAATCTGGAAGCGTGTAAGAAGGCCTTCGAGATGACTGTCATGGCCTGAAGGAGAGCGGCTTGAGCGCTAAACGCAAAGAAACTGATCTGACTTGGCGAGACATAGATATTGGTGCGGTGATAACCGACGCAGGGAATGCCATTGAGTACAAGACTGGTGACTGGAGATCGGAGAGACCGGTTTTGAACAAAGAAAGATGCATAAAATGCGGGATTTGCTACATTTATTGCCCCGAGGGATGCATCCGCCAGAACAATGAAGGATACTTTGCGGCAGACCCCTACTATTGCAAAGGTTGCGGGATCTGTGCCAGGGAGTGCTGGACACAGGCAATAAAGATGGTGCCAGAAGAGGAATGATGCCGTGAAAATGATAGGAATGGAGGGCGCTCACGCGGTAGCTGAGGCTGTTAAGCTGGCTGATACTGAGGTGATTGCTGCCTATCCCATCACCCCGCAAACCCATATTGTGGAACGGCTGGCCGAGATGGTGGCCAACGGTGAACTGGATGCGGAGTATATTCCAGTAGAGTCTGAGCACTCTGCCATGAGTGCCTGTTTAGGCTCATCGGCCACAGGGGTCAGGACTTTCACCGCCACGGCGGGGCCGGGGTTGGAGCTGATGCACGAGGTGGTGTACATAGCTTCCTCCATGAGGCTGCCGATAGTCATGGCTGTGACCAACAGGGCGCTGTCGGCGCCTCTGAGTGTATGGGGCGATCATTCCGATGCTATGGCAGTTCGGGACTGTAGCTGGATTCAGATGTTTGCCGAGAATGGGCAACAGGCTTTTGACCTCACCCTATGTGCCTTTCGTATCGGGGAAGATCCCAATGTCCTCTTCCCGGTAATGGTTCATATGGATGGCTTTCACGTGTCTCACGTAGTAGAACCTCTGTTTCTGCTGGAGAAGAAGCAGGTTGATAAATTCTTGCCTCCATATCACCGTCCTTATTCTTTGGACCCCGGCAGACCAGCAACCTTGGGAGCCTTTGCTGTTCCCGTTATATTCTCAGAGGTGAAGAAATCTCAGAGCGAGGCCTTTGCGTCAACTAAACCAGCCATTCTGCAGGCATGGAAAGAGTTTGGCGACATCAGTGGGCGATACTACCAACCGGTGGAACAGTACAAATCAGAAGATGCCAAGGTGTTACTCCTAATGATGGGGAGTTTCGGTGAAACCGCTATGGTAGCAGTGGACGAGTTGCGACAGCGGGGTGAGAAAGTAGGACTGATAAGGTTGCGACTCTGGCGTCCTTTCCCCTTTGAGGAGCTGCGCCAAGCAGTTGGGAACGCCGAAATCCTAATCGTTCTGGATAGGTGTATTTCCTTCGGAGGGCCGCCAGGCCCCCTGTGCTCTGAGGTGAAGGCCGCCTTGTATTCCCTGGAAAAGAGACCGAAGGTAGTTGGGTTCATCGGGGGGCTGGGTGGCAGGGACATTTCGGTGGAGCAGTTCAGGGAAATGGTGGCGAGAGGGCGGGAAGCGGTCGCCAGGGGTGGAGAGGAAGAGACGCAGATGATTGGAGTCAGGTAGAAAGTGGAAAACTTTGCCATATATGTGCCGCGGCTTCTGCCCCAGAAGGACTTTTTCATCCCCGGTCACCGCGCTTGCATCGGCTGTGGAGAAGCACTGGCTCTGAGGCTGGTGACCAAGACACTGGGCAGAGACGTGATCATCTCCAATGCAACGGGGTGCATGGAGATAGTGTCTTCGCCGTACCCCACTACCTCATGGCGGGTCCCCTGGATACACACCCTCTTCGAGAATGCTGCTGCCGTTGCCTCGGGTATCGAGCGGGCGTTGAAGATACTGGAAAGGAAAGGCAAGGCGACCGCGAAGCCCAAGGTGGTAGCCATGGGGGGTGATGGGGCGACGAGCGACATAGGTATCCAGGCCCTGTCAGGAGCCTGGGAACGGGGGCACGATTTCCTGTACGTCTGCTTCGACAACGAAGCCTACATGAACACCGGCATTCAGCGCTCCAGTGCTACCCCCTTCGGCGCATCCACCACCACCTCTCCTGCCGGAAAACTCAGCATCGGGCAAACCACCTGGAAGAAGAATATGGCGGCCATTGCCGTAGCCCATGACATCCCTTATGTGGCTACAGCTTGCCCGAGCTATCCCTTCGATTTGATTGATAAAGTGAGCAAGGCAGCGTCCATCCACGGGCCAACCTACCTGCATATCCTATCGGTGTGCCCTACTGGCTGGCGTCACCCAACCGACTTGACTATCAGGATGGGACGCTTAGCTGTAGAGACGGGGGTATTCCCTCTCTATGAGGTAGAAAACGGCAAATACAAGCTAAGCATGGACTTCCCTAAGCTGCGACCGGTCCGAGATTATCTGAAGCTGCAAGGGAGGTTTCGACACCTTCCTGAGGAGGAAATTGACCGGATACAGGAAGGGGTTAAACGGGAATACGAAAAGTTGAAAAAGAAGTTGGAGGCATAGGTGGCAGCGACCATTCAGGCAATAGTGGATAAGTACGGAGGCGATAAGGGACAGCTTGTCTCCATACTGCAAGATGTTCAGGCAGAGTATTGTTACCTGCCAAAGGAAACGTTAGAGGAGGTCAGTCGGGTTCTGCACATCCCCTTGAGTCAGGTATACAGCGTGGCCAGTTTCTTTAGGGCCTTCAGCCTGACGCCGCGGGGGAAGCATGTGGTCACTGTTTGTCTAGGCACCGCCTGCCACGTAAGAGGTGCGCCTGCAGTACTTGATGAGTTAGGAAGACAACTGGGCGTTGAGCCGGGCAAAACGACGGAAGATATGCAGTTCACTCTAGAGACTGTGAACTGCCTCGGGGCATGTGCCTTGGGGCCTATTGTGGTCATGGACGGTCAATACCATGGACAGATGAGTCCCGTGAAGGCGAAGAAAACCCTGAAGCAATACAGTGAAGTATCACAAGACGACAACCATGGATAAGTTGAGATCAGCGGCTGCCCTAGAGGAGTTGCGGATCAGGATTCTGGCCAAACGCAACCCCCAACAACCTCTGATCTCGATCTGTGCTGGCACCGGGTGTCATGCTTACAGAAGCGAAGATGTGGCCGATGCTATCAAGGAGGAGATAGAGCAGCAGGGTCTCACTGGCCAGGTTGAACTGAAGGTAACGGGGTGCCATGGTTTCTGTGAACGTGGCCCACTGATGGTATTGTACCCTCAAAAGATATTCTACCAGCGGGTAAAGATAGAGGACGTCCCTGAGGTGGTCTCAGAGACTATCATGAAAGGAAAGGTTCTTGACAGGCTGCTATACACTGATCCGAATACGGGTGAGCGGTTCGCAAAAGAAGATGATATACCTTTCTATAAGAGACAGCAGCGCCTCCTTTTTGGCAATAACAATAAGATTGACCCCAGTTCGATCGAGGATTATCTTGCCATCGGTGGATATGCGGCTCTGAGCAAGGCCTTATTCCATATGTCGCCGGAAGAGATAATTGAGGAGGTCAAGAGGTCTGGATTGCGAGGGCGGGGAGGCGGTGGATTCCCCACTGGGAGTAAGTGGGAGTCCACGCGGCGAGCGGAAGGCGATATCAAATACGTCATCTGCAATTGCGATGAGGGTGATCCAGGTGCTTATATGGACAGAAGCCTCATGGAAGGCAACCCTCACAGTATCTTGGAAGGCATGATAATTGGGGCCTATGCCATTGGGTCGAGTTTGGGATACGTATACGTTCGTAACGAGTACCCTCTGGCAGTGAATAACGTGACCATAGCCCTCAAGCAGGCCGAGGAATACGGTTTCCTGGGAGAAAACATCTTGGGAAGCGGCTTCGACTTCAGGGTTAAGGTGAGCAGGGGGGGTGGGGCGTTTGTCTGCGGAGAATCCACAGCCCTGATGGCATCCCTGGAGGGCAAAGTGGGAGAGCCCAGGGCCAAATATGTCCACACCTCGGAAAAAGGGCTTTATGATCGACCCTCCAACTTGAATAACGTTGAGACCTGGGCGAACATCCCGCTCATAATTCTCAAAGGCGCCGACTGGTTCAACAGAATTGGCACTGAAGGAAGTAAGGGGACAAAGATCTTCTCCCTGGTGGGCAAGGTCAATAATACTGGTCTGGTGGAAGTCCCTATGGGCATGACCTTGAGAGAAATAGTATATGACATCGGCGGTGGTATCCAAGGCGGCAAGAAATTCAAAGCTGTGCAAACCGGTGGTCCTTCAGGAGGGGTTATCCCTGAGAGTCTGCTTGACCTGCCAGTAGACTTTGATGAACTGACTCGCGCTGGCTCGATGATGGGCTCAGGCGGCATGATTGTGACGGATGAGAGAACCTGTATGGTGGATTTGGCCAAGTATTTCGTGGGATTCCTGCAAGAGGAATCCTGTGGCAAATGTCTTCCCTGCCGCGAAGGGCTGAAGCGGATGCTGGAGATCCTGACCGACATCACCAAAGGAAAAGGGAGACAGGAGGACATTGACCTACTCGAACGGCTGTGCGCCACACTCAGAGACAGTTCCCTATGCGCTTTGGGAAGTACGGCGGCTAACCCTGTATTAACCACTATCCGCTACTTTAGGGAGGAGTATGAGGCACACATAAGAGAGGGACGCTGCCCTGCGGGAGTATGTAAGGCGCTAATCACCTACTTCATCATTGACGAGAAATGCCCGGGCTGCGGTCTGTGCGTTAAGCCATGCCCCACGGAGGCCATCACCTTTGTGGCAAAGAAGAAGCCGGTCATCTTGAACCAGGAGAAGTGCATCAAGTGCGGGACTTGCTATGATATCTGCAAAATGGGAGCGGTGGGAGTGAAATGAAAGACCTGGTCAACTTAACCATCGATGGGCGCAAGCTGCAGGCTGAACAAGGGCAAACTATCCTGGAGGTAGCCAGGGATAATGGTATTGACATACCTACCCTCTGCTACAATGAGGGAGTCGAGCCTTATGGGGCTTGTCGCCTTTGTCTGGTGGAGATTAGCAAGAACGGTCACACCAGACTGGTGACCTCATGCCTGTACCCCATTGAGGAAGGCCTGGTGATCAATACCGCCTCCGAAAGGGTAATGGCCAACCGCAAGATGCTCATGGAGCTACTGCTGGCGAGGTGCTCAGGGGTAAAGGTGATAGAGGATCTGGCGCGAAAGATGGGGGTGGAGAAACCATCGTTTAAGCCAGAGTATCTGGAGAAAAACGAATGCATTCTCTGTGGGCTGTGTGTTCGCGCCTGTCGAGAAGTAGTGGGCACCAGCGCCATCAGCCTGGTTAACCGGGGAGTCAATCGCGAGGTGGCCGCACCTTTTCTGGAGACAGCCCCCGATTGCATAGGTTGCGGCTCCTGTGTCTTCATCTGCCCTACCAAGTGCATCAAGATGGAAGACAAGGGCGACATCCGGACGATACACAACTGGAAGGTAGACTTCAAGCTTAAGAAATGCAAAGTGTGCGGGAACTACTTCGCACCGGAAAAGCAACTGGAATACATCAGGAAGAAGTCGAACCTTCCTGAAGACTTCTTCGATACCTGCCCTAACTGCAAATAAAACGCCCCTGGGGCGACTCGAACGCCCGCACCCAGCTCCGGAGGCTGGTGCTCTATCCACCTGAGCTACAGGGGCATCACGCTAGGATAATGATAACCCCTGAGGCATGAATTAACAAGCAGACGCTCTCATGGCCGTTGCGGAGAAAGGGGTTTAGTGCTTTTGCAAAGATCAAGGTTATTGATATAATAGCCGAGATGTCTCCTCTTAAAATGAGGAGTGGGTGATTGCCGTGGCTAATGCTGATACAGAACAAAAGTTGCGTGCCGTTCTGGGTGGAAACTAAAGATGGCAAGGAAGCTAGCTTACCTGGGGCCGCCCGGCACTTTCTCTGAGGAAGCTGCTCTGAAATACGACGACAAAGCCGAGCTGGTTCCCTTTTACAGTGTTCCGGCTGTGGCTGCCGCTGTGGAAACCGGTCTGGCAGAACAGGGGGTGGTGGCTATTGAGAACAGCCTGGAAGGATCGGTGACCGATACTCTGGACCTTCTCATCCATGAGTCAAAGCTCCTCATCCGGAGGGAACTGGTGCTTCCTATCGAACACCACCTGCTAGTTAAGCCAGGAACCACAGCTCTGCAAATAGAGGCTGTTTTTTCCCACCCTCAAGCCTTGGCCCAATGCCGCCGTTTCCTGGAGCGGTGCTTCCCGAAAGCCCAGGTGGTGGCAGCACTCAGCACTACAGCAGCCGTAGAGCAGATGATGTCCTCCCCCACCCCGGCGGCTGCCATTGGCAACCAGCGGGCAGCCGAGATATACGGATCAGAGATACTGGCCAGAAATATCCAGGACCGCTCTCCGAACCTCACCCGCTTCGTCGTCCTGGCCCGACAAGACCACCCGCCGACAGGTCGCGACAAGACGTCCCTTTGCTTCTCTTTTGATGAGGACCGACCTGGACTGCTTCATGACGTGCTGAAGGAGTTCGCCGATTGCCATATCAATCTGGCAAAGGTAGAATCCCGTCCCTCGAAGGAAAGCCTGGGCAAGTACGTCTTCCTTGTGGATCTGGAAGGACATCGCAAAGACCCCGTTATCAGTCGGGTGCTGAGCAGGGTGAAGGCCAAGACCTCCCTTTTCAAGGTCTTCGGCTCTTATCCCCGATACGAGGAGGGAGCAGAGGCGGTGTTTCTGCCCACTAACGAAGCTACATCCCCAGGAAGCGGCCAAACCCCAAAGAAGAAGACCGGTCGTCGCCATAAGCCAGGCGGAGCGTAGACAATAGGGGCACGGAGAATAGGCAGGGTTCCTCGGATCCCTACGAACCAGGCGGAGAGAGCTGAACTCTGTCTCTGCATCTTGGTTACATAGTGGCCCTTGAAGTTGAAGACGTTGGCGTCAATACACGTGATATATTGACAACAACACACTTGACACCATACAGTATTAGTGATATATTATGGCCATGTACCGAGAACAGAGAAATGTCTGGCTGTTCCGCTGCTCGCGGTGTGCGCACGAATGGATTCCACGTGATCCGGACAAGGAGCCGAAGGTTTGTCCTAAATGCCATAGCCCTTATTGGAAGGAACCTCGCCAGAGCGAGCAGAAGAAGATGCTCTAGCGTATCGTGGTACAGTGGAATGGCTATAAATGGCCAAGAGTCGGCTTGAGTTTGTGAAGTTAGAGGTATACTATGCCAGAAGATACCAGACCAGCAGCACAGGCCACGAAGTTGTCTGTGCGTCATCCCTTGCATGACTACGGCTCTTTCCATGATTCTCTGAGGTCGCCGATCCATAGATGGTTTGCATATCCCGCAGGGTATTCACACAAACTGGTCTCGGCCAAGATTGCAGAAAACCATCTTAATGGTGAATCACTTGTCGCTGACCCGTTTCTCGGAACAGGCACTACTAGTTTGACTGCGCGACTCCTGGGAATACCTTCATTCGGGGTAGAGGCTCATCCATTTGTCTATTGGGTCTCAATGGTTAAGCTTTTTGTTCTTCACGACCTAGAAACTATCGACGAGTGCCTACGGCACCTATTGCAGGATGCTTACATTCTCGCAAACGAGATTGACATTGAGGGACTATGGCCAGATTTGGTCTATAAATGCTTTACCGGTGACAACTTGAGAAAATTGGCTGCCTTGCGCCGATTGCTCTTGGCGGAGAATCAGAATACACCTTGCATTGATTTCCTTAAACTTGCATTGACTGCTACGTTGCGGATTGCGACAACGGCAGGGGCAGGTTGGCCATACATCGCTCCTAGTAAGTATCAGGCCAAAGTTGTTGACCACGATGCCATGCAAGCCTTTGAAAAGACATGCGTTATGATGATGAATGACGTGCGGGTGGTACAGTATTTATACCCTACGCTAGCATCTTACAGAGTAGAGCGGGGCGATGCTCGGCATTTCGATGAATACCTCATACCAGAAAGCGTTGATTTGATCGTTACATCCCCACCTTATATGAATAATTATGATTATGCTGACAGAACACGATTAGAGACCTATTTTTGGGGGATTTACCAGAACTGGGGGGACATAACGAGGGAAGTTAGAGATCACTTGATAATGGCTGCAACTACCCAAGTTAGAATTACCCAGATGAACGGAACTCGTAACTGTCCAAACATTGAAGCCGTTGACCCCGAAGTACATGCCGAGCTAGAAACAATTATTGAATCGCTTGCCGAGATGAGAAAGGTCAAACCTGGGAAAAAGACATATGATAGCGTTACCGCAGGATATTTTGAGGATATGCTTAAAGTGATCCAAGGGGCATTCAGGGTGCTCAAACCAAAAGCACAATTTGTTCTCGTGTTGGGAGATTCCGCGCCTTATGGAGTTCATATTGCCACCGACGAGATTATTGGACGATTAGGTCTGTCTGTTGGTTTTCGAGATTATGACCTTGAAGTTATCAGAACACGTGGGGAAAAGTGGGCCAATAATAGTCAAAGGCACAGAGTGCCTCTGCGTGAAAGCATCGTGACTCTGACTAAATAATAGGGAGGGAAAAGCCGATGCCGACTAATGCAGCAGCCGCATTTGGGGAGGCCATAGGGACACTCTTTGAGCGCGCCATCGTTGAAGGTCTAGTCGCCGATGTCAACGCCAGGGGATGTACAATAGGCCCGCGGAAGATGAAGAACGGCACCGGTAACGTTTATCAGATTGATGCTGTTATATTCAACAAGAATGAAGACCCGCTTGTAATCGTTGACCCAAAGTACATCAGATATACTAAGCACAATCGCGACAAAGGCAGTTGGCTATGTGTTGCACATTATAACCTGCGGAAAACCTTCCCTACAATTCGTAAATCCATTGCAATTCTGGCAGGACGATGGTCTAAACCATCGGTCGCACTTATAAAGAGCTTCGGTGTGGAAGTCATTGAAGTACCCTTCTCTGAATTTGTTACCGCGCTTACAAAGTATAACATTAACTTCAACTGGGCTGAAAAAGACCGACCTGCTTCTGTTAAAGCTTGGGAAACCTTTTCCTCAATGGACGAGCTTTTGAAGCAGCAAATCATAACTGACATCACAAATCCGTTAATGCCGGTCTTACGCAAACAAGTAGCAGAAGTGTTGGATATGGATGTGACTACTATTCCTCAACGAGTATCGCAGGTGGAAATCCTACTAAAAACTGACCGCAACGAGATGTTGCTTTCAACTTTCAAGTCTGTTCCAGAAGGAATCCAATATTTGGCTGGCCTTGTGTCCGATAAGCTTGATATATCACATTGACTTGACCTTTGAAGAAAAGGGAACGAAATGGCCAAAGCAAATACTAAAGTAATAGAGTGCCCCTATTGTGGGATGGAAATAAAAGTAAACGTAGAAGCAACCAAAGTACCAAAGCGCCCAAACAAAGGCTTGCCTCATATAACTTGTCCAGGGTCAGGTTATCCAATTACGAAGCGGAAAATGACTGGCCGAGCCCACCTTACGGACTCCCTTTCTTAGACCCCGCGCGAACCAGGCAGACGGAACTGAAGTCCTGTCCCACATCTACATAATGGTGAGTGCAGATGCTCCAACCTATCCGCTACCCCGGGATTGCCACGGTCGCCTGCGGCGACCTCGCAATGACATGGAGAGCACTGTGATCTGAATGGTTGATCTCGGACGGCATCAAATCGGTGACACATCCAGGCCGTGCGTGGTATAATCCTTGAAAGCCTGCCTCAAGGAAGGTTAGATTTGCACGACGCAAAATGAGCTACTCTCTGGGTATAGATATTGGCTCCGTCGCTGTCAAGCTAGCGCTACTCGGCGGTGATGGTAAGACGGCCCTGCTTGATAGCGAAAAGATAACCTCCAGCCCAAGGTACGCAGTCGCTTCGCTACTGGCCAGGCTGGGCAAGGACTTCAACCTTCAGGACATCTCCACTGCCGGGGCATCCGGCTCGGGCAGGGGCATAATACCCAAAGAGCTGAACTGGGCGGAATACAGCAGTTCACTGGCTATCGCTTCTGGACTGCTGCGCTCCCACCCGGGAGCGAAAACCATCATCCAGATTGGCGGTCAAAGCTCCTTTGTGATCACTCTAGAGGATGGTCTGAGAAAGCCCTGGAAGGTGGTATCAAATCCACTGTGCGCTGCCGGCACCGGCAGGTTTCTGGAGCAGCAGGCATACAGGCTGGGGATCAGCCTGGAAGACTTCTCCCGTCTGGCACTGGAGTTTGAAGACGTTGCCCCGAGGATAGCCGCCAGGTGCAGCGTTTTTGCCAAGACCGACCTTATCCACCTACAGCAGAAGGGCGTGCCGATGGCAGCCATGCTTTATGCTCTCTGTGGCAGCATCGCCCGCATGGTTGTCTCGCTGAAGAAAGGGGACTTCGACGAGCCAATCTACTTTGTTGGCGGCGTGGCTGCCAACGGCGCTATCTTGAAGGCCCTCAAAGAGGCGCTCTCCGCCAGAAATGGCTATCAGGTAAATATCGCCATCCCCGAAAATTACCTCCACATCGAGGCTTTAGGGGCGGCGGTGCTGGCGAGAGAGTCCAACAGGACTTGCAGGGTGACGGCCTTTGCGGGAGACGAGGTGAGGCAGTTCTGCTTTGAAATGCCGGCACTGAAGAAAGACATCGCGCCCGATGGCCACTGGGCAGCGCCGACGATAACTGCGCCTTTTGCCGGTCATCTTGGGGTCGATGTTGGCTCCACCAGCACGAAGGCAGTGATACTGGATGAAACCGGCAAGACGGTGGTAGCCAAGAGCTACCTGATGACCGCCGGAAGGCCGATCGATGCTGTGAAGCAGGTCTTTCGCAACATTCTGCGAGACGTCGGCGATTACGCTAACATAGCCAGCGCCGGGGTGACCGGTTCAGGAAGATACCTTATTGGCAGCCTTATTGGTGCGGACCTGATCAAGAACGAGATCACGGCTCAGACAAGGGCTGCCGCCGAACTGGACGCCGAGGCGGACATTATCGAGATAGGGGGGCAAGATTCAAAGCTGGTCATCAAGCGGAACGGCGTGGTCGTTGATTATCAGATGAACAAGGCGTGCGCTGCGGGCACGGGCAGCTTTATCGATGAACTGGCGGAACAACTGGGTGTACATGTTCAGAACGGCGAATTCGCCCAGCTAGCCTTCGAAGCCCCGCATACCATTGATCTGGGGACAAGGTGCGCTGCCTTTATGGGGCAAGCGGTGGCCTCAGCCCAGCAAGAGGGCGTCCTGCTGCCAGTTATAGCTGCCAGCCTGGCCAACTCGATTGCCGGGAACTATCTCTCCAAGGTGGTAGAAACCAGGAAGCTGGGCAGTAAGGTGATCTTGACCGGCGCCGTGTTCTACAACGACGCTGTGGTCTCTGCTTTCAAGGAAGCACTGCCAGAGAGAACAATTATCGTTCCGGAGCACAAAGAGGTCAGCGGGGCTATAGGCGTGGCGCTGCTGGCGAAGGAGGAGATGGAGGGCAGAACCTCGAAGTTCAAGGGACTGCGCAAAGTGATCGAGAGTGACCATAACCTGGCCACTTTCACCTGCAAGGGGTGTGAGAACAACTGCACCATCAGCCGCCTGGAGATACCTCACGAGAAGCCCACCTTCTATGGCAGCCGGTGCGACAAGTATGACAGCACCGTCAGCCGCGAAAGAGTGGAAACCGCCTTTGATGTGCGAGAGAGGCTGCTGCTGGCGGGATACAAAGAGAGCGACGGCAGTCCATCAGTGGGAATCCCCAGGGCGCTACTGGTATATGACTACGCCCCGTTGTTTATCGGCTTTCTAAATGCGCTGGGGGCGAAGGTGGTGCTGTCCAGCAAAACGAATAAACAGATCATGGAGCGGGCTACGGAGCTGAGCTATGCCGATAGCTGCTTCCCTCTCAAGCTGCTTCACGGTCATGCGGCAAGCCTAGAGGGGGTGGACTACCTTCTCTACCCCTGCGCCATTCGGCTGGGCTTGAAAGAAGGGGACGAGAACCAGAAGTACTCCTGTCCGCTGGTTCAGGCATCGCCCTTCATCATCCGCCAGGTCCTCGATCTGGAGCAGCGGCTTTTGATACCGGTGATCGACTTCAGCCGTGGCAATGACGAGGTGATCAACAGCCTGACAGACATCGCTGTGCGGCTGGGGTTCAGCAAGAGACGAGGCAGGCAGGCAGCCCTGGCTGGCCTTCAATCCCTGCGTGAATTTGAGGCGGCACGATTGGAGGAGGGGAGGAAGCTGCTGGCGCAAATCCACGAGAATAACCAGTTGGGGGTGGTGCTGTTGGCTCGATCCTATATGTCACAGGACTCTGGGGCAAACCTCGGCGTGCCTGAAGAGCTGGCCCACCTGGGTGTCGTACCCGTACCCCTGGACTTCCTGCCCCTGGACTCAGTCAACGTCAGGGAATATTCAGACCGACCTTACTGGATATGCGAAAGCAAACACATAGCTGGCGCCGCTATCACAGCGCAGGACCCGCTGCTGTATGGTCTAGTGCTGACCAATTTCGGTTGCGGGCCGAATTCCTTCATCCTCAATATCGTGGCCGATATCATGGGCGATAAGCCCCTGGGTCAACTGGAAATAGACGAGCACGCCGCCGAGGCCGGCCTTATCACACGCCTGGAAGCCTACGTAGACACCATCAAGGGGTTCGCCCGATCGTCCAGGGCGCACTACATCCCGAAGCCGAAGGAGGACATCTACCGCAGCGCGCCGGTATCCTTCCATACCAACAAGAAGGCCATCCTGATACCGAGGATGGCCACCGGTGCCGAGGTGCTGGCGGCCGCCATGCAAGCCTTCGGGGTTAACGCGGTGGTGCTCCCCGAGCCAGACGAAAGGAACCTTCTCTACAGCAACAAGGTGACCTCAGGAAGGGAATGCCTGCCCTATCGTGTTACCCTGGGCGACTTCATGAGGTTTTACTATGAGGGTGGCGGCGATGGGATCAAGCCAGAAGACGCCGAGGGATTCATGGCCAGTGCCTTCGGGCCATGTCGCTTTGGGAAATACGCTGTAGAGCAAATCAGGATACTCAAGGAAATCGGCTACGATTTCACCATCCGCACCACGGTGTCGAATACCGCTTACAGTGACCTGGGCCTAGGCCTGGATTTCGAAAAGCTGGCCTGGAAGGGGATCGTGGCGGTAGACTACCTGGAAAGGCTGCTCTGGCGCACCCGCCCCTATGAGAAGTCACCAGGGGCCACAGACGCCCTGATGCGAGAATACCTGGACAGGATTGTCAACTGCGTCCGCCGCCGGGAAGCCTTCGACAGCGTACTGAGGGATGCCACCGCCAGGTTCAAGTCGTTGATAGACCCCGACAGGCCGAGGAGGCCGCTGGTAGGCATCAACGGCGAGATCTTTCTGCGGTCCAACAGGTTCAGCAACAGCAATCTGGTGGGAGAGTGCGAGAAAGCGGGGCTGGAGGTGGTCGTCTCGCCGGTGTCAGAGTGGCTGATGTACCTGACACACCGGAAGATCGAGGATGGCATCAAAGACAGGCACCTGAAAAAGGTGGTGTCTGGCTACCTGAAACAGCTCTGGCAGGAACGGGCCCAGAGGTCTGTGGCTGCCAATTATGCCGCTCTGCTGGACACCAGGGAGCCGTCCATAAAGGACGTACTGGCCGTATCGAGCTGCTATCTGTCACCCAGATGCGGGAGCGAGGCGGTGCTTAGCATAGGGGTGGGGGTGGGGTGGCTGGAGGATGCCAGGTTCGCTGGCGTGATATCGGTCATGCCCCATAGCTGCATGCCTGGGGGAATCGTAGCCGCCATGTCGGAAAAGCTCAGCGCCGAATACGGTAAGCCCTGGATAAATCTGACCTACGACGGTTTCCTGGAGACCACTAACCTGGCAAAGATCAACAATTTCGCCGAAGTCCTCCGCTTCTGCCACCAGGGAAGCGGAAAAGCCCTGTAGCTTCCAGATAGACTGATTTCTTCGTATAGGAATGTGGTGGGCCGAGCCCACCCTACGGACTTTCAGCCGAGACTGAACCCTCAATCGCCGATTTCGGGCTAAGTCAAGGCCTTTTCAATACCTTATCATGTTCACCCACATTGCGCATGAAGACTGTTTGCCTAACCATCTCAGAAGTCATGCGCAACCTCTTTGAAAGACGAGCTTCCCAGATGTTCTTCGTGCCTTCCATTTTCTTGACACGAAGGCTGGGGTATCTTGGGTTATCACCCAACAGGGCAAGTGCCTTGCGGACGCTCCGTGTCTCGGCACTGGTGAGCTTCTCATATGCCTGTTCAAACTGCTCAGTGAAGAAGATCTCCACAGCTATGTTTTGTCCTCAAGATACTTGACTGCATCAGCCGCTGACTTGAACCGCTTCACTCGGCCAGCTTTTATATCCTCGTCTGCCTTACGTTCCCCCTTTTGCCACTCTTCAGTCCAAAAGTAAGCCTGGCTCGCGTCCACAAGCTTCTTCGGCGTCAGTACTATGCGCCCCTCCTCGTCAAGCTTGACCTCGACAAAATCACCAGGCTGCATGTTAGTTTTTATCCTGATTTCCTTGGGGAGAGTGACCTGCCCACCACTGGTTAGCTTTGTCAGAGTACCCATTGAAGTTTTCCTCCATCATTGGCTCATTGAATCATTGTTCAATGAAATCTTACCACACATAATTCGCCGGGACAAGAGACAGATGTTGAACCGCAAACCGGAAGCCAGCTTCAGCAAGTGACATGGGCAAAGATACACTCTCCGCCGTTAGCCTGGTAGAATCAGAGCTCCCCGGGCGGAGATTCGAACTACTGTTGACCCAAGTACAGCATACTTGAGCATTGTGCTCATAGTCTGTAGGTATGCACATGAGTTACAGGTCAGGTCGGTCCTTCCCATGACCAAGAATGATGACAACCCCGGATCTTCTCGTTAGGGAACATGACGCTCACAGGAACGAAGCACCCCAATAAGTGCAAGACCGCATTTCCGCAGGAACAACGCAATAGAGATATTATTAAGACAGCATTTTGAGATAGCCGGCTACCAATCCCAGGAGGGAGACGGTTAGCAGCCCGGCAATGCTCTTGGCATCGCAGATCCGGCCTTCGGCGATGAGGCCAGGGATGTCGGCCAGGCGCACCCGCATCGGTTCGATGCTCTCGGTATCCTCAGCTTGTAAAGGGCGCAAAACCAGGTCAGTAGCCAGGTAGAGGTGCAGGTACTCTGTGCAGTAGCCGGGGGCAGCGTAGAAGCCCCCCAGTTTCTTAAGCTTATTCGGAAAGTAACCCGTCTCTTCTTGCAGCTCACGGCAGGCCGCTTGCTCAGGGGTCTCGCCTGGCTGGATACCTCCAGCAGGGATCTCCAGAAGCTCCTTGCCTACAGCATGGCGATACTGGCGGACCAGGATGATGTTATCTTCAGCGTCGATAGGGACAATGACAACGCAGTCCTCGTGTTCCACGACATCGCGGGTGGTCTTCCTGCCGCTGGGCTTTTCGACAGTGTCTAGCCGCAGGCTCACCGCCCGCCCCCGGTACACCCACTGCCGGCTTAGTAACCGCTCATTTCGGGTTTTATTCAAGGTATCCCCCGAGCCCGTTGATGATGCCGTGCCTCGCCCCTCCAAGCCAATCAGCTACGGTGAATCAGTGCCACCTCATCGCAGTTGGGGAACTTGGGACATCGGTAGCACTCCGCCCAGACCTTGCGCGGGAGCTCCATGGTATCCACCCGGCGAAAAGCCAGCTTCTCAAAAAAGGCTGGCCTATAGGTAAGGCAGAAAACCTGAGTTATTTCCAGCCTCTTCGCCTCTCGGAGGCAGGCTTGCACCAGCCTTCTCCCTATTTGCTGGCCTTGCCAACTCTCGTTGACGGCCACCCCCCTGATCTCGGCCAGATCGGACCAGTATATGTGCAGAGAAGCGCAGGCAATTACCTGTCCTTCGTCTCTGACCACAAAGAAATCTCTGATGTTCTCGTAGACCTCGCTCAAGGCACGGGGCAACATCTGCCCCTTGTCAGCGAAGTCGTTCACCAGCTTGTGTATCTGAGGGGCATCGCTCACTATGGCTTTCTCTACCTTCATCCCTTTCTGTCTCACTTCGTCCCCCAATTTCTCACCTTTAGCCTCTGCTCCAACGCGCTGTAGAAGGAAGTCGGCGGGTAAATCCTCAGAAAGCGCGCCACGCGGGAGCTTCGCCTGGCTGTAATCCTGTCTCCGTCCTGAAGGGCAAACTCTACCTGACCATCGATGCTGAGCATCGCCTGGTGATCGGTGTGCACCTCCAGCTCTACTATGGCAGTCGGCGGCAGCACCAAAGCATAGGCCATGGTCAGGTGAGCTGAGACGGGCTTAAGCAGAATCTCCTCAGACTGCGGATGGAGGATAGGGCCTCCGGCAGCCAGAGAATAGCCGGTGCTGCCGGTAGCTGTAGCCACAATGACTCCATCGGTTTTATAGGTAGTCAGGACTTCGCCATCGACGCTGGCCCGTACATAGATTACCCTGGATACGGCTCCCCTGCCCAACAATGCTTCGTTGAGGGCGTGCAGCGGCCCAGTCGGCCTGCCGCGAGGCGCCCCCTTATCTTTGAAGGACATCTCCACTTGGAGCATGGTGCGCTGGTCAAGCCAGCCGTTGCCATCCAGCACCGATGGCAATATCTCCATAATCTTGTCAGCCGATAGCTCGGTCATAAATCCCAGATGCCCCAGATTCACGCCCAGGATAGGGATTCCCACGGCACTGGTGACGCGGGCAACCCGCAAAATAGTGCCGTCGCCTCCGACACTAAGAACCAGGTCTGCGTCTGGGCATTGGGCTTTCATCCCTTCCTCATCCCAGGCAGAGCATGTCCAGGTAGCGATATTGACAGAGGCCAGAAACTCGGACAGCCGTCTGGCCATGGTTCTGGCGGCGTCAATCTTCGGATGGTAGATAACGCCAACCCGCCTCATGGGTGAATCACTGTTTCCCTTTTTTGAAGAAATCATCTATATCTTTGATCATCCGCCTGAGGTCATCATCACTTATGGGTCCAGCAGCGTCATCCGTGTAGGCTGGAGGCAGCTCGGCGGTGGGGTAGGCAAACTCCTTCTTGGCCTCCTCATATAACTCGTCGTAGATCTTCCCCATCTCCGTTTCTGTTTGTTTGGCTAGAGTTTCAAGCTCCCTGGTACCCACCGGGATATTCTCCATCTTGATCAGCCTCTGCAAAATAGCCAGGGAGCACTTGGGGTAGTTGCTCCAGGGCAACGGGAGCCTGGCAATGTAATAAGGCATGGGCGCCCACAGGCTGACGGCTTCGATATTCCTGTCCCTGGCGAACCACAAGAATGAGGACTGGATGTTGCCAATCCCCTGGTATTCTGGGTAGAGCTTGATATCGTGGCTTTCCACAAATTCCTTCAAATCAGGGTGGTTAACTACCCCAAACACCAGAGGTTCATCTGAATGGACAATCCCTGTAGCCCCAAAGGACCCTGCCATGTAAAGCCTCTTGACCCCAAATTGATTAGCAACGTCCAGGACGAGACCAACATAGTCATAGGTCTTGGTCGCCGGCTGATCGCTCTTGAAGATGATCAAATCGCTGCCACCCTTGGGGTCTTTCCAGTAATAGAATTCGTTCTTCATCAACTCCAGCTTCTCTATCAAACCATCCTTGACTGAAATCCAGGGAACCAGGGAAAACTCGTAAGGCTCTATTCTGCCAAACCTTTGGGTGCCTAGCTGGTTCTTCAAATAGTCCACCACTCTTAAGCCAACGTGGCCGATGTCCGGCCACGCCATTATTAACCTCGGATTCCTCAAATCAGGCTTCTTGTATAGGTTAATTTCCTTCGGCATAACTATATTGCTACCTCACGCATGAAATGAACTTCAAGCCAATCACCCATGGGTCACGCCGTCTTCATCATCTGTAGACACGAAACCAGCCACTTGGAGCACCATAGCACGGCCAGGGCGATCCTCATCCCGCTATCAGACTCATTGTATTTCCTTTTGCTAATAGACGCAACCTGTGGCAAAATCAGCTATTGGAACTCCCAGGTTTAGCGGTTGGCAGAGCAGCCAACTACGAAAACAGAAGAAGCGATGAGCGAAGGCGTCCAGAGACTGTTTCCTGAGGTGGCACGCACCTATGAGCTGGTGAACCATGCCATGACCCTGGGCCTGGACATCCTATGGCGCAGGAAGACAGCTCGAGTGGCTGCCAATGAAGGCGGCAGCAGGTGGCTGGACGTTTGCACCGGCACCGGTGAAATGGCTATCCATCTGGGCCGGCTAGCAAAACACGAGGCAGTCGTGATAGCCACCGATTTCTCCTCTCCAATGATTCACAAAGCCATCGAAAAGCGGGAGGCGCGGGAAATAGCCTTTGTCCTGGCAGATGCAAAGCGGCTACCCTTTGCCGACGATACCTTTGACCTGGTGACCACCTCTTTTGCCACGCGAAATCTCAATGTTAACCGGCAGCGTCTAATTGAGTCCTTCGGTGAGTTCCGCCGGATTCTCAAGCCCGGTGGGCGCTATGTGAGTCTGGAAACCAGCCAGCCACCATCAAGCCTTATCAGAAAGCTATTCCATCTATATGTGCGGCTGGTCGTCAGACCGCTGGGATACGCCATTTCGGGGTCGAGAGCCGCTTATGCCTATCTGTCACATACAATACAGAGCTTTTACACCGCTGAGGAACTGGCGGATATCATGAGAGAGGCTGGTTTTGCCCAGGTCAGCTTTCAGCGTTTGGCGCTGGGAGCGGCCGCTGTTCACAAGGCCGTGAAGTCTGCCTGAGAAGGCTTGCCGTAAAGGCGACGAAGCTAAAGTTCAGAGGCTGGTTTTCTCCAGCTCAAAGCGGAAATTCTCGATCACTGGGTTAGCCAGAAGCTTCCGACACATTTCCTGCAATTGTTTCTCAGCCCTGGCCTTATCCTCCTCATCCATCCTTATCTCCATGTACTTACCTGCCCGCACGGTGGTGACATTCCGGAAGCCCAGCTCATGCAGTGCTCCTCTGATGGTGAGCCCTTGGGGATCATTGACTGTCGGCTTGAGGGTGATGTAGACCTTGGCTAAAAAGATTGACCACTCTCCTAATACTGGCGTATCGCCATACCTGTCAGCCTTCGATATACCTCCCGATATCTCTCCGCTGTCCTCTGAATAAGATCGTCAGGGAGCATAGGAGCAGGCGGTTCCCTGTTCCAACCTGAGGATGTCAACCAGTCCCTAACCATTTGCTTGTCAAAGGCGGGCTGAGGCTGGCCAACCTTGTAGTCGCTGGCATCCCAGAAACGACTGGAGTCGGGAGTAAGAAGCTCATCGATCAAAATGACCTGATTATCCAGAAGCCCAAACTCGAACTTGGTATCAGCAATGATAATGCCCCTGGATCGGGCGTATTCTTCGGCGAAGCTGTAAATGGTCAGGCTCTTTGCTTTCAGCTCCTCGGCCAGAGATTTCCCCACCAGTTGAGCTACACCGCCCATCGAGAGAGGTTCATCATGCCCGGAATCTGCCTTAGTGGTAGGGGTAAAAATAGGCGGCGATAGTTGCTGCGATTCTTTCAAACCAGCGGGCGCAGGGAGGCTATGGATGGTGCCACTCTGACGGTATTCCGCCCATGCCGAGCCAGAGAGATAGCCACGCACCACGCATTCAACGGGAATGCGCTCTGCCTTTTTGACTATCATGGATCTGCCAGCTAGAAAGGAGGGATGCGAGTTCCCTGTGGGCTGGTATCTGCTGAGCTGGCTTACATTATTGACGGCTTCCACCAGATGATTGGGCATAATGCGGGCCGTCTTCTCAAACCAGAAAGCGGATAGCTGGTTGAGCACTGCTCCTTTTCCAGGAATCCCGCAAGGCAGAACCACATCGAAGGCAGAAATGCGATCAGTGGCAACTATGAGTAGCTTGTCCCCCAGCTCATAGTTATCCCGCACCTTACCACGGTGAAAGAGAGGGAAATTTAGATTGGTTTCCATAACAACAGCCATTAGTTATCACTCCAAAGGGACGAGAGTTCGCAAATGGGGGTACCTGGCTATAACTGTAGCATGAGTTGATGTAGGTGTCAATGAAGCTCTGTGACATGCCTTCAACGGATGCTTGAACCGAAATTCCACAGTTTGTGGCAGAAAAGGGCTGTTTTTGTTCGAGGAGACGGGCGTGGCTCAAAAGCTTGGGAGTATTGTCAGAAGGAATGTGTAAATTGAGGGATAGGCTCGCAACCCAAACGCAATTGGCGATCCTGCTAGGCTGTGGTAGAATGGTTGCCGTGAGGAGTGTATGCTACTAGCTATTGATGTGGGAAACTCCAAGGTTAGCCCAGCGTAGTTTTGCTCTATAACATCAGTCACCGTTTATCCCTCCTTAGCCTCTACCGGCTGACTAGTCTTGTTTTGCTTCTGCTTCCGTTTTGCCTCCCTCCATGCCTCCCGCTTCTCTAACGTCTCCCTCCGCAATGCCAGCGCCTCAAGGATGTACGTCGTCCACGTCTCCCCCAGGGCCTTGCGGTGTGCCTGGTACATATCAAACACCTCTTGGCTACAGGGTGTCTGGATGTACGGTGGTGTTTTGCGTTCCCTCTGTGGTGGCTGTACCGCCTGCTCACGTCCCTCGTTTGTCACTGTAATCATCTCCTTTCCCGCTTGTACTCTTTAGCCCCAGGCTGGCGACCCCTGGTCACACCTTGCTCCGCTTGACCTTGCAGGCCTTCTTCTTGGCCTTCTTGATGCCCATCGCCTCAGGAGTTGGGTAGGCACATACATAATCGTCCACTAGCTCCGGTGCTGGGGCCTCCGCCTTGGCCGGCCCCTCTACGCTAACCTGTACAGTATCAAGCTGTGCGTTTACCGCCGGCATGATGTATTGTGCCCACGTCATGCCAAGCTGCTTCCGGCGCTCGTTGTGCCTCTCAAACTCCTCATCGCTTACCGGACAACCAATCCACTTTTGAATATGCTTACCTTCGGTCATTCTGTTCTACCTCCCTTTCTGTACCTGTCTGCCAGGCACGATAGCATCTTAGGAGATACATGACCATAATGCAACTCGGCTGGCGACGAGTAGCAGCCGACCGCCACGCCTAGAACCTCCACGTTTTGGAGTTTCCCGCGCCTAAGCTCTCTGTTTTGTGTTTTGTTTAGGCATAAGAAGGGGCAAGGCGAGGGCGGTAGCGTAACATATTGTGT
>VGOE01000022.1 GCA_016876035.1 Chloroflexota bacterium | reverse complement strand
ACGGGTTGTCAACTGTGTGAGTTTGCCTGCTCTGCTGTGAAGACAGGCGAGTTCAACATAGAGCTTTCACGCATCAAGTTGGTTCGGCTTAAGTCAGACCTCATGATGAGTCTGACCTGCCGCTTCTGTGAAGACGCCCCCTGCATAGCAGCCTGCCCCAGACAGGCTCTAAGTTGGGACGAGGAGCAAGGCATTATCATACTGAACAAGGTGCGGTGCACTGGTTGTGGCTGGTGCCTGGAGGCTTGCGACTTCGGAGCAATAACGATAGATCCCCACACTAAGTCGGCTCTCATATGCGATTTGTGTGTTGGCCGAGAGGAACCCCGTTGCGTAGAGGTTTGTCCTAAAGAGGCTCTCAAGATTACCTCATTCGAGGTCACAGGGCAAGAGGCCAGGCTAAAGGCCATGAAGCGGCTAAGCACCGAGTAACTGTCCTCTATTGCATGGATATCGTCTAGGCCTAGACTCCTCTGCTCGCTCACCGTTGTCTCTTTGTGACCAAGGTGCTAGAATCAGAAGTCGTGGTCATGAAGAATAAGGATTAGAGAGGGCTAGGATGTCAGCATCTGATAATGAAGCTCAAACACTGGCCGAACTGAGAGCCAAAGTGGAAAAGGAACCCATCAGCCGCTTCCTCGACATCAAGCTGGTGGAATTAGCCACCGGTTACGCTAAGGTGACTATGAAAACAAGGCCAGAATACCGCACGTTCAATGGATTCACCTTCGGCGGCATAGTGATGTGCGTAGCTGATCAAGCCTTTGCTTGTGCTACCAATTCCATGGGCCGGGCGAGCGTTGCCACTCAATTCAATATCCATTTCATTGCCGGCTCTGACCAAGAAGACGAGCTTACTGCTGAGTGTCGCGTCATTCGTAAAGGGAGACGGGTGGACATCGCCGAGATTACAGTGAACAACCGGACTGGGAAGTTGATAGCCAAAGCTTCGGGCACTACTATACCTTTGACCTAGAAGTCCTGGGATCGAGAAGAGGGATCACTGAGATCACCAGGGAACGGCGAATCTGGACGACACATCTCATTCTTCTGTTGAGTGCAACGAGCTTGAACAAATGTCGACATTATGCAGCTATGCTGGATCGCTAGTTCGCATTAGTGGGATGGCTTACCTCAACACAAGCTGTTGGAATGTTTGATCAGGTCGGTCCGCCTTCGCACTGGACCAAGTTTATGGAGCTGAGGGGATTCGAACCCCTGACCTCCTCCGTGCAAGGGAGGCGCTCTCCCAATTGAGCTACAGCCCCATTAGTAACCCGAAATCAATGACTCACGAGGATGGGAACTGGCACTGCTCCTTCTGGGCAGTCCCGCTTTGTGGATTTTAGCATTATCAACAGAGGTGGTCAACGCTGGGAGTTTCTGTTTCGTCGCAACTGTCAGCGTTGGGGATGTTGCCGAACCGTACTTGCAAAGCTAATCGAGTCGAATCGAATGCACTCTTGCCGCATCATCGAAATCTGACTGGCATGTTCTCTAAGACTTGGGCAACAGTACCAGTTTTGTCGGTACAGGCACGGAAAAGGGCCCTGCGAGCATAACGCCGGTACTCCAACCAGGGCTCTTAGGCAGAGATTCAGGGCTTTCGCCCCAGGCCGGTTAGGCATGAGGCCTTGGCAGAGCTGACAATCCTGCGTTGAACCAACTGCCTGGTCCCGCCTTATAATGTTGTGTATTAGCTGCGGTTTCAACCTTCTCCTGGACACCTCACAGGCATCCTTTGTTTCATGCTGGCTCAATTGGTATAATGGTCGCAGATTTCGTCAGCACAGGTGCCCATGTTCACCCATCTTCATGTCCACACCGAATACAGCCTCCTTGATGGCTTCTGCCGTATTCTTCAGTTGGTCTCCATGGCCAAGAAGCTCGGCTTTGACAGCCTGGCAATTACCGACCACGGCGCAATGTACGGCGTTGTCCAGTTCTATGTGGCGGCAAGAGAAGCAGGTATAAAGCCGATCATCGGTTGCGAGTTCTACGTTGCTCCGTCCAGCCGATACAGCCGTACCTCTGGGGACAAAAACTCTTACCATCTCGTCCTTCTGGCCAAGAACACGGAAGGTTACCGCAACCTGCTACAGCTAGTCACCAAGGCTCACCTGGAAGGCTTCTACTATAAACCACGGGTAGACAGGGAATTGCTGGCTCAATACCATGACGGTCTGATTGCCCTTTCCGCCTGTGCTCACGGTGAGATACCCCGCCTGATCCTGGAGGGCAATGTTCAAGAAGCCAGAAAAAGTGCGCTATGGTACAAGGAGCTTTTCCACGATTTCTACCTGGAGATTCAGAGACATCCTACCCCTGAGCTGGAGCAAATCAATACGGGGCTTCTTTCTCTTTCCGCCGACCTGGACATACCCGTGGTAGCTACCAACGACGTTCACTATGTGGAGCAGCAGGATGCGCCGTGGCACGATCTCCTCCTTTGCATACAGACTAATACCTTTGTTCAGGATGAGCGGCGGCTGAAGATGTCGGGCGATTTCTTCTATCTCAAGAGCCCTCAGGAAATGGAGAAGCTGTTCTCCGATCTTCCTGAGGCCCTGAGAAACGCTGAGCGCATTGCCCAGTCATGCGATCTTGAGCTAGAGTTTGGCCATCTTCACCTGCCCGAGGTTGACCTGCCCGAAGGCGAGACGGCTGACGAATACCTGGCTGAGCTTTGCTGGCAGGGCTTGACGCAGCGCTACCCCCAGCCCACGCCTGCGGTGAAGGATCGCCTGGACTATGAGTTGCGGGTGGTGCGGCAGACGCGCTTCGCCCATTACTTTCTGGTGGTATGGGACATCGTTTCCTTTGCCCGGCGGCAGAACATCCTGTGTGGGGTGCGAGGCAGCGCTGCTGCCAGCGTTATTCTCTATTGCCTGGGCGTGACCGATGTTGACCCGCTGGCCCACAGGCTGGTTTTCGAGCGCTTCCTTAACATTGAGCGCAAGGAGATGCCGGATATCGACCTCGACTTTCAGGATGATCGTCGTGAGGAGGTTATCTCCTACGTGGCTCAGAAGTATGGCCACGACCATGTGGCACAGATCATCACCTTTGGTACTCTGGGGGCCAGGGCAGCCCTGCGGGACGTGGGGAGGGCTCTGGGCTTGCCCTATAGCCAGGTTGACCAGGTGGCCCGGCTGGTACCCTTCGGGCCAGGCATAACCCTACAGAAGGCGCTGGACGAGACTCCGGATCTGAGCCGCCTGTGCCAGGAGGATTCTATAATACGCAATCTGGTTGAGGCGGCGATGAAACTCGAAGGGGTTTCTCGTCATGCCAGCACTCATGCGGCTGGCGTGGTCATCTCCAAAGAGCCTCTGGTGAACTATGTCCCCTTGCAGCAGGCTAGTAGGGCTGACTCCAAGGGGGTAATGACACAGTTCAGCATGGATGACATTGCTCGGGTGGGACTGCTCAAGCTCGACCTTCTGGGTCTGGCTAATCTAACTATCCTGGCCAGAGCCCAGGAAATAATCGCTCAAAATCGAGGGACAGAGTTCGATCTATCCAATATCCCTCTTAATGATGCCAGGACCTTTAAGATGCTTTCGGCTGGTGAGACCGCCGGCGTCTTCCAGCTCGAAGGTGGGGGCATGAGGCGCTATCTGAAGGAGTTGAAGCCAGCCAGCTTCAGTGATCTAGCCGCTATGGTGGCACTTTATCGCCCCGGGCCCAAGGAACATATCCCTACCTTCATCGGGGCCAAGGAAGGGTTGCAGCCCATCCACTATCCTCACCCTGCCTTAGCTGATATCCTGGCGGAGACTCATGGCGTCATCGTCTATCAGGATCAGGTGCTGTTTATCGTGCAGGCCTTCGCCGGTTACTCCCTGGGGGAAGCCGACATAGTGCGTAAAGCCATGGGGAAGAAGGTTCCCGAGATAATGCGCCGGGAGCGGACCCGCTTCATCCACGGTGCCAAACAGAAAGGCTTCTCACACGAGATTGCGGAGAAGGTCTTCGATCTCATCGAGCCTTTCGCTGGCTATGCTTTCAACAAAGCGCACAGCGTCAGCTATGCCATGATTGCCTACCAGACCGCCTACCTCAAGGCAAACTACCCTGTGGAGTATATGGCTGCTTTCCTGGCGGTCAACAGCGGCCAGCAGGATAAGATAGCCATGGCAGTGGCGGAGTGTCAGCGGCTGGGGGTTAAAGTCCTTTCACCTGACGTTAATAGGAGCGAAGCCACCTTCAGCATTGAAAGAAACGGGCAACACGGGCGCGCCATCCGCTTTGGCCTGGCCGACATCAAGAACGTGGGCCACCATGCTATCAGTCCTATCCTGGCGGGTCGTCAGGCAGGCGGCCCCTTCAAGTCTGTGGAGGACTTTTGCCGCCGGGTGAACCTGCGGGGTATGAACAAGAGGGTGCTGGAGAGCTTGATCAAGGCCGGAGCCATGGACTCCCTGGGCGATCGCGGTGCGCTGCTCAACCGCGTTGACCGCATCCTGTGGCTGTCGCAGCGGGAGCAGAAGCTTAAGGAAACTGGTCAGTCTACCATGTTTGATCTGTTTGGCGGAAGCGTGAATGCGCCGCTGCCAGAGATAGAGCTAGAGAAGTTTGATCTTCCTCAGAAGGAGAGATTAACCTGGGAAAAGGACCTCTTGGGGGTCTACCTTTCTGACCACCCCTTTGCTCAGGTGGCGCATCGCCTGGCCTCCACTACCAGCGCTTTTTGCGGAGAAATCGAGCCTGAAATGGCGGGCCAGTCGGTCACTGTGGCCGGAGTGGTCACTTCGGTGAGACACGCTGCTACCAAGAACGGGCGATCCTTTGTTACGGCCGTTCTGGAAGACCTGGTGGGCAGTATTCAGGTTACTTGCTGGGCTGTGGTCTATGAGCAGACGAAGGAGCTTTGGGTAGAGGGCAATATGCTTCTCGTCCAGGGGAAGGTCAGGGTGAGGCAGGAGGAGGTACAGGTGGTGTGCGACCAGGTACGGCAGTACCGCCCTGAAGAGGCGGAGCCGGAGCAAGAAGAGGGGCGCGAAAGGCTTGAGAAGGAAAGATCGGTGATGGATTTTGCCCCGCCGCAGAAGAGCAAGCTGCGGGTCAGAATAGCCCAGACGGAAAACGAATCGGAAGACCTGGAGCGTTTTCGCTGCCTGATGGACGTCTTCAAGCGCTATCCCGGTCGGGATGAGGTGGTGCTGACCATTGCCACGGCTGAGGGGTTGGTCAGTCTGGAGATGCCCAATGTCACTACCGGATGTTGCCCGGGGCTTCAGCGGGAGCTACTGGGGCTGCTGGGCGAGGGGGGGCTGGCGGTAGTTGAGTGATTACTAGCTATCTGGGGTAGGTGGCCTGACGTCAGGCCACCTACCCCAAGGCACCCTACCTGCTTGTACGTAAGCTTCTAATGAAAAGCAAATGAAGGAGAACCCCTCCGGGGTTCTCCTTCATTATTCCTCGTTATTCGCTGTTATGCGCTTAGATTGCCGCTAGAGCCTGCGTCAGCTCGGAGTCCACTTCAGCGTGTAGGTGGCGTCCGGGATATTCTGCCCTTCCGGACTGGACTGCGAAGTGACAAGGGTCACGTCCCATACGGCTGTCCCGGCCTTCATTCTGCTCCACACATCGGAGGCATAGGTGCCGGCGGTGGTGGAGTCGAAGCCCGCCCCCACGATCAGCCAAGTGAGCATGTCCAGGGTCTTTATCGGCACTGTCAGGTGCAGCTCGACGCTGCTCTTAGCGGGCACCCAGACCGTGTCGTGCAGTGCCATCTTGGCGGCGTCCACATCGCGAGCGGGGTAGTAGCCAAAGCCGTTGGCGTTGCAGGAGACGTTCAGGTCAATGCTCTCAATGCCGACCAGGTAGTCATTGGGGTTGGTGATGGTGAAGCTGAACTCAGCCGTGCTCACCTGGATCAGGAGGCCCATGCCCATCAACCCTATCAGCGCTGGCTTGACCATCCATCTCTTGAAGGCCTGCACCGGGTGCACGTTATTGGGGGCGCTCACGTCGGTCTTCCAGGCCTCGGCGGCATAAGTCCCGTTGGGCGCTACGGCCGGCCCCTTGAGGACTGCAAAGGCCTCACTGGCCATAACTTCTGCCATCATTGCCGCTTGGCCCGCTCCGGCCATGGCGGCGTAATCGGCCGGCCAGTTAGCCACTAGCTCTGCTGTGAAAGCTGCCTCTGCTTCTGCTGACGTCCCACCGCCTCCCAGGACTGCAAAGTACGCGGCCATCGCCGCCGCGAAGGCAGCGGCATGCTCTGGCTTACTGATCTCTGCCGTGCCTGCGGCCACTGCTGCAGCATTGGCTGCGGCTACATCCTTCTCCATCTCGGCCAGGAAGGCTGTCAGCTCGGCATCAAGAGTAGCTCTCTGCTCCGCTGTGATCTGGGCGTATTCCTTGCCTCCGTAGGCTGCCTTGGCCTTCTTATCCAGGTATTCTACCTTGCTTCCTCTGCCCGCCGGGTCAGGCAAGACCTTGAAGAAAGCCTGCACAGGGCGGTTGTGAAACGGTGAAAAGGGATCGGCCCACAGTCCGAACCAGGTCATACCCTGAAGCCCAGCCAGCGTCACATAGGCCGGATTGGTGGTGGTCGGACCGTCATCTGCATCTATGGCCGCCTGCACCGAGTCGAAGAAGGCCGCTGCTGCTGCCTGCACAGCATCCTTCTGCGCAGCCGTCAGGTTGTCGTATCTCGTGCCCTTGGGCAGATTAGTAAGCGTCATCGCCATGAACATGGTGTTGACGCCACCATCGCCCGCGCCCTCGGCCGCCTGGTTTACGGTGGCATGATCGAAGTCGCCTGTAGCGCCCCTCAAATACTGAGACAGTTTGAAGGTGCACTTGACCAGGTCCTTCTCTTTGTCGTCGCCGCACCCCACCACGACGCCCGCTGCTAACACAATCAGGCTCAAGACAACTACCAGTACCAGTCGCATACGTTTATTCACTTTTCACCTCCTTCAAGATTTGATACTGCCCGCGCCGCTGTTTGGGGCGCTCGACGTTGGACTCACTTATTAGTGTGGTGGTTTTATGTCTCCCACCCCCTTTTCGGTTGGCCTGGCGTGCCCTTATGGGGGCCACTACACGCCGACCTGTAGCTGAACGCTACCATACTATATTCGGACGACAATGTCAAGCCCTTATCCAAGATACTTTATCAACACCTTCCTGTCATTCTTCGCCGTCCGCTACGATCCCTCTCCCCTACCAGATCTATGTTCTCGTTAGGAAATCGGCCCCCTACCGGATATGATGATTACAGTACTGAATCTGCGCCCCGATGTCAAGTCCCGGCTGCCCACACAATATCTCATTGGCCATCAAATGTCAAGCCCGCCAGAGGCAATCGCTGGTCTATATGTTAGTCCTTCCTCCATGAAGGACAAGCACTAATACATTGATTCCCTTAGGGGGGCAGGTGAGCCAGGCTCACCTGCCCCCGCTCTCGCTGTTTTCCCCTCTTCTGCCCTTCCGCCCCGCTCTTGCCGAATCTCCGAATCCTTACCTTCCGCTACACCAGTGTGACGGAAGTGAGCTCCATGGTCTGCACCTGTGCGTAAGTCTTCAAGTCTTCCTGCTTCACAAAGCCCATCACCTCGGGAGCCCACCACTCTACCTTCTGCACAACGCCTAATAGACTGTACTCGACCTTGTGGCAGTTGAAGGTTCCCGCAGGCACGGTGATGCTTTCCTGTCCCACTACCTTGACGTCGTAGCTGGAAGTATATGGCGGCGCCGCGGGCGGAGCCAGCACCCCAAGTTCAACCATGGACCACTGGGCATTCACAGTGAAGAAGTTGGGCGTGCCGGTATAAGTGTCGGTCATGTTGGTTCTGGTAGACGATCCAAACATGGTGATGGCCGCTACCGCCTTCATCTGGGCAAAGTTCTGCTGGCTCTTCCAGGTGTCAGAGCCGGAGATGGTTACACTGTAGCCGGAGGCAACACGCGCTGGAGGAGCGCTGTAGGAGGTCACTGCCTTGAAGCAGTCCACACCCGTCACACCGGCGGCTGACGTGCAGTAGTCTATGGTCACTGCTTGACCTGCTGCTGGGGCAGTAACGAAGGTTACCGTGCCAGCGCCGTAGTCCATGGTGTAGGCCGTTGCGCCCCTGATGGTGCCCGCCACACGCACAATCTCCGTCTTGGCCAGGATGGGTATGTTGGCCACGGGGCCGAACACCTTCTTACTGCCGTCGCCCGTGCCCAGGCTTTCGCCGGTCACTTCAGCCACCTTCTCCGCTGCGGTCACGTCCAATGTCCAGTTGGTAGTCTCGGTTCCGTAGGTGACCTTGTACTTCCACTGGCTGCCCACGCCCGGATAGGTCGGGCCCACATACTCCTCGAAGCTGGCGATGATGAAGTATTCGCCCAGCATGGTGATGGTGGTGGTGGCGGCGTCGGGATTGGCCATGGTGTCTATGTCACCCAGCCACTCCACGAACTGCCAGCCGGTCTTGGGGGTGGCGGTGACAGTGACTACCGTTCCTTCCAGGTAGGGGTATTCCTGGCCCACTGCTGGGGTGGTGGTGCCGGCGTCTTCGGGATCAACGTCCAGGGTCAGGGTGAATGTCTCCAGCTCGGCGAAGACGGCGGTAATGGCGTAATCGCCGTCCATGAGGATGGTGGTGCTGGCGGCCTCGGAATCCTCTACCGTGAATATGTCACCTGTCCACTCCACGAACTTCCAGCCACTGGCCGGGGTGGCAGTGATAGCCACCAGCCTCCCATTACCGAAGTCATGGTCGGTGTCCGCGACCGGGGTGGTGCTGCCCTGGCCATCAACGTATATGTTCAGGGTAGACTTCGTCTGGGTGAATTGGGCCGTGGCGGTCTTGTTGGCGTTCATGGTCACCGTGGTGGTGGGGGAATTGGGGTCAGCCGCATCACCGGTCCACTGGACGAAGTACCAGCCAGAAGCCGGGTTAGCGGTGATGGTGACCACCGCACCGCCGAGATGGCTGGTGGTGCCGGCAGGGGTGGTGGTGCCGCCGCCTGCGGGATCCACCGCCATGGTCAGGTCGTACATCACCAGCGCCTGGAAGTTGGCCGTCACCGACTTGTTGGCGTTCATGGTCACGCTAATGGTGACATTTGTGCTCGTGACGTCACCCGTCCAGTTCACGAAGTCGTAGCCGGTGGCCTTGGTGGCAGTGATGCTGACCACTGTTCCCGCATCCTTGGTGTACGTCCCCACTGCCGGGTTGGTGGTGCCGCCGCCCGCCGGATTGACCGCTATGGTCAGGGTGAACTGCTGGATGAAGTTGGCGGTGATGGTGTAGTTGCCATTCATGGTGACTGTAGTGGTGGGGTCGTTGACATCAGCCACCGTAGTCACATCGCCGGTCCATTTGTCGAACCGCCAGCCGGTATCGGGGGTGGCGGTGAGGTTGACCACCTCTCCTGGATTCTTGGTATGGGCGCCCACCGCCGGGTCAACGGTGCCGCTGCCCACCTTGGCCATGGTCAGGGTGTAGGTGGTAGTGGCGAAGTTGGCCGTCACCGTCTTGTTGGCGCTCATGGTGACGCTCACCGTAGCACTGGTGCCCGTGGCGTCGCCAGTCCAGTTAACGAATTGGTAACCACTGGCTGGCGTAGCGGTGAGGGTGACAGCCGTTCCGGCATCGTAGGTGGGTCCCGTCGGGTTGGCGGTGACAGTGCCGCCGCCGGTGGGACTAACCGCTATGGTCAGGGTATACTGGATTTTCTTGAATTCGGCCCTGACGCTCTTGTCCTTGGTCATGGTCACCGTCACCGTGGTGGCGGTGCCGGAGGCGTCGCCGCTCCACTTGTCGAACACGTAACCGGTATTCGCAGTGGCGGCGATAGTCACCGTGGCGTCCTTCTTGTACTTGTGGGTCCCAGCCGCGGGACTGGTCGTCCCTCCGGGGCTGACCGAGATGGTCAGCTCGTACTTCTTCTCGGCGCAAGCGCCCATGAGCGGCGTCAGAAGAAGCAAGAGAGCTACCAGGAGAAATACCCATTTCCTCATTGTCCTGTGCACCTCCTTTTCTGAAATTTGGCCACATTATACCAGCACTTGGCCCTTTGCGCAAGAGGGGTCCCATGACTGAGTTGAATTAAGATTGAAAAAACTGCCACGGGATACCTGCTGCCTCTAAGTTCCCTATGTCATAACCTTGTTCACCCCCCTTCGTAGTCCCAGCGCCACCAGGCCTGGCCTTGTGCTGATGTCCCTATTATAAACGAAAAACCACCCAAAAGGTTAGCCCCCCGCCCCCGCCTTGATTTGTCATTGCGATCCGCCCCGCGGGAAGGATCGGCAATCCCGGGGTGGTGGGGCACCACCCCGCGGGGATTGCTTCGCTCCGCTCGCAATGACGGAAAAAAGATCTATTGTCTGCATTATACCCTGTAGGGCAGGTTTCCCAACCTGCCCGCCTAAAGTCAGGAATCGCCTCCCCCCACCAGGGTGGGCGCAGCCCACCCCTACATTTCGTTCTCCGCGTCATGGCGAGTTCGCCACAGGCGACCGTGGCAATCCCAGGGTGGTGGGGCACCACCCCGCGGGGATTGCTTCGCTCCGCTCGCAATGACGGAAAAAGAATCTATTGTCTGCATTACACCCTGTAGGGCAGGTTTCCCAACCTGCCCGCCTAAAGTCAGGAATCCACTTCCTCCACCCCTCCCTCCACCTCCCCCCACCAGGGTGGGCGCAGCCCACCCCTACATTTCGTTCTCCGTGTCATGGCGAGTTCGCCACAGGCGACCGTGGCAATCCCAGGGTGGTGGGGCACCACCCCACGGGATTGCTTCGCTCCGCTCGCAATGACGGAAAAAAGATCTATTGTCTGCATTATACCCTGTAGGGCAGGTTTCCCAACCTGCCCGTCTAAAGTCAGGAATCCACCCCCTTCCCCACGCCCTCACCCCACCCACCCACGCCCTCCCCCCCTGTCTCTATATCGGCTCGAAGATGGCCAGGATAAGGCAATCGCTGTCCATGGTGATGGTGGTATTGGCGGCCTCCACATCCTCCACCGTGTCCACGTCACCTATCCATTCCACGAACTTCCAGCCACTCTTCGGTTTGGCGATGATATTGACCACCGTCCCTTCCACGTAGGTCTGCTCTCTTTCCGCTGGCGGGGTGGTGGTGCCTTCGCCATCAACATATATGAGCAGGGTGTACTTCTCTATCTCCCGGAAGTTGGCGGTGATGTAGTAATCGCCATCCACCACGACGGTGGTAGTGGCCGCCTCGGGATCATCTACCGTGTATATCTCCCCTGTCCACTCCACGAACTTCCAGCCAGCTTTCGGTTTGGCGGTGATAGTGACTACCGTCCCTCCCACGTAGGCATACTCACCCTCCTTCGGGGTGGTGTTGCCGCCCTCCTCCGGATCAATGTCCAGGGTCAGCGTGTAGGTCTTAGCGAAGTTGGCGGTCACCGTCTTGTCGCTGCTCACGGTAACGGTGGTGCTGGCCTTGGTGGGGTCGTCCACGTCGCCGCTCCAGTTGACAAAGGCCCAGCCAGGGGCGGCAACAGCGGTGATCTTGACCTTCTCCCCCCCATACCGGCTGGATGGTCCCGGCGGTGGGGTGGTGGTGCCATGAGAGGGATCATCTACCGCCATGGTCAGGGTGTAGCGCACCAGCGGAGAAAAGTTGGCCGTCACCGTCTTGTCGGCGTCCATGGTGACGGTGGTGCCGGCCGAGGTGGGCTTGGCCACGTCGCCGCTCCAGCCATCGAACTTCCAGCCTGGGGCGGGGATAGCGGTGATCTTGACCTTCTCTCCCCCGCTCCTGGCGGATACTCCGGCGGCGGGGGTGATGGCGCCGCCGTCTTCTGGACTGGCCGCCATAGTCAGCGTATAGGTCACCAGCGAGACAAAGTTGGCCGTCACCCTCTTGTCGGCATTCATGGTGACCTGGATGCTGGCCGTGGTGCCGGAGACATCGCCGCTCCAGTTGTGCAACTTATAGCCCGTAGCCGGCAGGGCGGTGACGGTCACCACCTCGCCCTGCCTGTAGATGCGTGTCTTGGCTGACGGCTTGGTGCTGCCTTTGCCCTCGCTGGCTATGGTCAGGGTATACACCGGTAGCTCCACGAAGTTAGCTACTATTCTCTTGTCGGCGTCCATGGTAACTTCGATGCTAGCGGTGGTGCCCGAGACGTCGCCGCTCCAGCCACCGAACCTCCAGCCCGCAGTGGGCAGGGCGGTGATGGTCATCACGTGACCCTCCCTAGAGATGTGGGTTTTCACTGACGGCGTGGTGGTGCCCTTGCCCACCTTGGCTATGGTCAGGGTGTAGATCGGTCTCTCCACGAAGTTGGCGATCACCGTCTTGTCGCCATCCATGGTGACGGTGGTGCTGGCGGACGAGGGGCTAGCCACATCTCCCGTCCAGTTGACGAACTTCCAGTTGGTCCTGGGAATAGCAGTCAAGGTGACCACCGTTCCGGCGTCGAACTTGCGCCGGCTCATTAGCGGACGGATGGCCCCCTTACCAGTCTTGGCTATGGTGAGGGTATAGGTCGGTATCTCGACAAAGTTGGCCGTCACCCTCTTGTCGGCGTCCATGGTGACGGTGGTGGAGGAGGAGGTGGGGCTGGCCACATCTCCCGTCCAGTTGACGAACTTCCAGCCGGCCCTGGGGGTGGCGGTCAGGGTGACCGCCGTTCCCTCATCGTATTCACGCCGGCTTATCAGAGGGCGGACGGTGCCCTTGCCCACCTTTTCTGTGGTCAGGGTATAGGTGGGTACTATTTTGGCAAAGTTGGCGGTCACCAGCTTGTCGCTGTCCATAGTGACCGTGATGCTGGGCCTCGTGCCAGAGGCGCTGCCGCTCCAGCCAGTGAACTCCCAGCCGGGGGCCGGGGTGGCCACAATAGTTATCACTGTGCCCCTATCAAAGGTATAAACGCCAGGGGCGGGGGAGATGGTGCCCCCGGCCGTGGGGCTGGCCGCAATAGTGAGGTCGTACTCCTTCTTACCTCCGCCGCCGCACCCGTGGACGGCGAGGATGATGCACAGAAGGACGATCAGGGCTCCGAGCAAAAGTAGCCATTTTCTCACTTGCTTCTCCTGGCTGGCCCCATCATATCAACATCCCAATGTCATTGCGAGGTCGCCCCAGGCGACCGCGGCAATCCCAGGGCGGTGGGGCATCGCCCCACCATCATTCCCCCATTCCGGCGAAAGCCGGAATCCCCTCCCTCCACCCCCCTGGATTCCGTATCAAGTACGGAATGACGTCTTACCACGTCATTGCGAGGTCGCCCTAGGCGACCGCGGCAATCCCAGGGCGGTGGGGCACCACCCCACGAGATTGCTTCGCTCCGCTCGCAATGACGGAAAAGGGTTCACCTGCCCCCGTCCCTCCATCAATCCATCCCTTTCTTCCCTATGGCAAAACCAATTCTCTCCGCATGCCCTCCTTCACCGCTGTGAAGGACTACGACTCAGGTTCCTACCAGCCTCCTTGTCCTGCTACCGATGTCGGGTTGATCTTGTACTTCTTCAGTACCTCGGTCTGGACGCGCTGCAGGGCAAGCGTGGTGGGATTGGCGCTATCCATGTGCTGGGCGTAGATGTAGTACTCGGACTTCACCGACATCTTCACCTTCTCGGAGTACCAGTCTATGCGGTACAGCACCGTGAACGCTCCCGTCATGTCCATGGTCTTGGTGACCACCTTCCAGCATTCGAACAGGCCGGCCGGTACGCGCACCATTTCTTTGTCCATCACGGTGACCTGTAGCGGGATCTTGTAGAAGATGCCCTGGTGCTCCACATAGTTAAAGGTCTTCCCCAGGGTGTACGGCAGGCCGGCGGCACCCGGTTTGGCGACCTGAGCGCTTTTGGCTACCGTGTAGTTGTTGGTCAGGTTCATGTCCATGGTCAAGCGGTTCAGGGTAACCGAGGGGTAAGCCGCTGCGAAGTATGAGTTGGCCACGTCAGACATGATCAGGGTGTCAACCCCCGGTCCGGAGTTGGGGATTATGCTAAAAATGTTGCATACCTCCGAAGTGCCCGTCAAATCGGCCAGGGTGACGTCGTCATTTATAGCATACCCGCCCCCCTGCAACACCGTGACGGGTGACAGGACACCAGGGGCGACGTTAGCAACCACCAGCCTGCTGGCGCCCACCGCAGCGATGACACAGGTTTCTGACAGGGGTGTGTTGTCGCTGATGGTCACGGTCTCACCGGGGAAGAAGCCGCTGACAGTGGCCACCTCGACGTCCCTCTGGCCATTATTGGCGTCCGCCGTCAGTGCGATGGGTGTCCCCCCCGAGAAGCCGTCGGTGTAGACCGTCACCGGCATGCCAATCATGACCGGGGGTTGGGTGGGTGCTGCTGGGCCGCCGTAGTAGTAGGGACTAGTGGTGCTGTCCCAGTACCACAGGTCACACCTGACATCCCTGCCGTTGTACATGTTGGTGGCCTTCCAGAACCTGGTCTGTAGACTGCCGCTCTCCAGCACCAGCCTGGACGCCCCTACCGGGAATCCCAGCGTCGAAGTGCCGTCGTTGGAGTAGCTGATCTCCGGTTTGTCCATGGTCAGGATGCTGGTGAACACGCCGCCTGACTCCGCCACCTTGGTGTGGGTGCGGATGTCCACCTGCCGCCCTGTGCAAACCTCATACTGCCAGAAGCAGGCCAGCTTCAACTGGCTGGTGGTCAGCGGGACGAAGTAGGCTACTATTTCCTCCGCCGTGCCGCACATGGTGACCTTGCTCACTGCCTTCCTGGGAGCGGCCAGGCCCATGTTGTAGCTCCAGCCGAAGAAGACGTTGTCGCTGTTGAACGGGGTGGCCTCGATGGTCACCTTTGTCCCCGTGGGCCTGGTTATGGTGGTCAATCCATTTTCCACGATCTTGACCGTCCCCACGGTGGCGTTGCCCACCGCCTTCGCTTTCACGGTCAGAGTGGAGTTCGCCGGTGGGGTGAAGCCCGCCGTCACCGTGGCCTTGTCGGTCACCTCTATTGTAGTGGTGGGGTTCGTGGCGTCAGCGATGGTCCCCGCAGTGGTCGTCCACCCGGTGAAGGTGCAGTCGGCATTGCGGGTGATGGCCGAGATGGTGACGGTGTTAGTCCCCTCGAGGTTCTTCACCGAGACTTTCACCGCCATGTTGCACTCATTGGCCGAGACCATGCCGCCGCCGGTGGCTGGCACCTGGACCGTCACGGCATAGGTGGCGGCCTGCACCGGCGCCGCTACCAGGCAGATAGACAGCACCAGCAGCAGCACCATTACTGCAAAAAGACTTCTTTTTCTCACTTTGCTTTACCTCCTATACGTCTAAAGTAGTTCCAACCATGAATTACCGAAAACGCTATAGCTTCTTCTATAATTACCACCTCCTTTCATTAGGGACCGTTCATCAACGTCTTCATCCTTCCGCTGGCGTTGTCATTGCTTTTCCTTCCGTAAGGAAGGAGAAGCAATGACAGAGTAGCTCTACTCGCTTGAGTCAGGCAGTACTCTCGGAGTAATGACATTAGCAAACTATCTCCTTACTCTCTTTCCGGCATTTCGCCGGAAACCCGGGGGGATCCACCATATTCACTTTTCACTTCTGTACCACACCAGAAACGCCAGCAGGATCATGCCACCCGTCACCAGCAGGGCCCCCACCACCTTGCTTTCCAGACTGGTGTGCGACCCGGCGGTGTGGTGGTGTATTCCCCGGTACACCAGGACGCTGCCGAATCCGATGGCCCCGGACCCCACTAGCAGGCCCAGGGCCCGGGCCACTGCTGACAGGATCTTCATCGCCTCTCACAATTGTTTTCGCCTCACCGGGAGCCTCCCTGAAAGTCCGAAGCGAGCCTCAACTTTGTTCGGGGACTGCGCCAGGGTCCGCCTCAGGCGGGCCCTGGCTTTTCCCTGTCCTCTCTATCGCTGTCACCCTTCCCGTGAAGGGTGCTCCAAAGGCGAGCATGGGAGAACGGCCTTTTCTTTTAGCGGGTCACGCTTATGAAGTACATGTACAGGCCGGGAACAACGCTGTTGCCGGTGCAAAGGTGCACAGTGGCCGTGGCCACGTCCCCCGCTGGCACCACAATGGTCTGACTGGGGCCACCGCCAACCGTCATCGAAAGATCACAACCGGAGTAATCCAGGGCTGAACCCACGGCAACGGTGACCTTGACATCCATTGGTCCGTTATTGGTCAGCTCCAGCCACAAGGTCTCCACTTGATTCGGGAAAAGCTCGTCTGCCTCGAAGACCCATATCCCAAGATCGTCATCCCAGCTTCCTGCGCTCGCCGCTCCCGCACACTCGATGGCTTCGGTAACGGTGATGTACGCACTCCCACCACCGGGAACCAGGCCGATCGCGGCATAGGCTATCCCCGCAGTCAGCGCCAGCACCAGGACACAAATGATAGCCAATACTGGTATGCCAAGAAATTTCTTTTTCATCATCTGAATGAAATCCTCCTTCCTTCCTTGTTTGTTTTTCCTCGGTCTTGTTTCCCCTCCCCCATGCTTCGGATGCTTTGAGACTCGTCAAGGCTCAACGGTGCTCCGGCTTATCTCCTCCTTTCTGGCAGCCCTTCCCTGTGGGAAGGACATAGAAACCAGCCTCCAAAATTGATACGAATGGCTATTGAAAATCCGTAGCTGAGGCTGTATAATGGCAGGCAGCGGGGGCAAAAAGCAACAGAAAGACCCTTTTCGTTGCCCTCAAACGCTGATTTGCCAGATCCGCAGGCCCCCGCTAACCGTAAGTTATCGCTCTCTAGTTGACTGCGACCACCTCCTGCGTCAGCCCTCCGAACCCCGACCGACGAACATTGCGCCGTCGCCTCAGTCCGGAAACCGCCCCCACCTCAATGGGCCTATACTAGAAGTGTCTTAAGACCAAAAGGCTTTTCTCTGAAAACTGGGGTGGCTTCAGACCGATCCCCCCTGCGACCGCTGCGCAAACGCAGACTAACACAGCCGGGGGCTTTTGTCAAGGGGTTTTTCAGGCGTCTTGCTGCCCTTTCACCTTTTTTGTAAGAAATTTGTAATGTCCGCCTCGCAGGGTGGGCTCGGCCCACCAATTCCGCTGTCATTCCCGCGGAAGCGGGAATCCACGTGGCGTGTAAGGGGGGAATGTAGGGGCAGAGCGCGCTCTGCCCACGGGGGGTGGTGCCCCACCGCCCTGGGATTGCCGCGGTCGCCTGGGGCGACCTCGCAATGACAGGTAGGGTGGGTGAAGTCCGCCCTGGGCGGGCGTAACCCACCGCAATACGCTGGCCCTCTCACAACCGCTCCGCCGAAATGGCCTGGTATTCCTCTGCCACCTCCACCAGCGTGGGCAGCCCCGCCCTCGCCCCCACCCGCCCCACGCAGAAGCGGGCCATGATTTCCGCCAGCAGCCCGCACTGTGTCAGGGGCTTTCCTTTTATAATGCCGTAGAGAAAGCCGGCGGCGAAGGCGTCGCCCGCGCCGGTAGTGTCCGCCACGGGCTGGCCCTGCTTGGCCCTGGATTCGATGCAGTGCTCCCCGCCATCCCGGGACAGGACGTGGGCGGCTACCGTCACCTGATGCGCCTTTCCCGGCAGCTTCGTGGTGATGTTCCCCAGGGTGGTCACCACCGTGTGGCAGCCCAGTTCCAGGCATTTTCGGGCGCCGGCGGCGAAGTCCTGACCGGTGAGTTGCACCATTTCAGTGCGGTTGACGAACAGGAGGTGCGCCCGCTCCAGCAGTGGCGCTAGCTGCTCTATCCCCTTGGCGGCGTAAAGCGAACCCGGGGCGAAGCTGATCTTGACGCTGGCCGGCAGTTGGGCTGCCAGCCGCTTTTGCAATTCCAACTGCGCCTCGTGGACAAAGGACGACAGATGAAATATCTTCGCCTGGCTGATGTATTCCAGGTCCAGGTCTTCCGGGGCCAGGAGGCTGTTGGCCCCGGGCATGACGTAAATGGCGCGCCTGCTCCGACTGTCGCTGAGGCACAGGGTCGAGCCTGTGTCGCCTTTCTTGACTTTCACCTGGCTCGCGTCTACGCCGTGCCTTGCAAGGTCGTCCATTAGCCTGCGGCCTGCTTCGTCGTCCCCCACCACCCCCACGAAGCCCGCCCTGACGCCGAGCTTGGCCAGCCCGCAGAGGGTGTTGGCCGCCGACCCCCCCGCCTGAGAGGCGAAGCCGGCCACGGCGGCCTCGCCGTCGGTCAGGATGCGCTCCACCAGGTATAGCTGGTCCAGGTTCATGGCGCCCATCCCGACGATTTCCAGGGGAGTCTTGGGGGGGGGCATGGCTTCTTCTCGTCCTGCTCTTTCTTGCCTTCGGGCGGTAAGACGTTCAGGCTTTCGGTCTGAGGCCGGCATCCAGCGCCAGGCCTGCACCCGTGATTATAGGGCAGGGGTGTCGGGGGGTCAAACAATGCCACCTTATCGTCACATCATGCGATCTTTCCCCAAAAGGAAGAGCGGCAATCCCGGGGTGGGGTGGAAGTCACCCCTTGCCATCACTTCGAAAATACCGGTAGCAGGGGCTACTCTCCTGACTGTCATTCCCGCGGAAGCGGGAATCCAGAGCCCCTCCACCCCCCTGGCCAGCCGGTAGGGTGGGCTCCGCCCACCAATTCCGCCTATCCAGCAAGTAGGGACAGACCTTCAGGTCTGTCCGCTCCCCTCACCCCAATCTGGCCGCCTCCCCCCGCACCAGACCCCTCGCCCTCCCATGCGCCGCCAGCACCCTGGCCAGCGCCTTCCCTTTTTTGCCCACCAGCCAGTCATAAAAGGGGCCGGTGTCGGCCTGAGGTCGCGGCATGGCCTCCACCGCACTCTTGACCCCTTCCCTGCCCCCCTCGCGCCAGGCCTCAAGGATCGGCGCCACGTCCAGCAGGCTGGTGCTGGCCACCCCCACCGTCGCCTGCGGGATGACAAAGGCGTTGCCATTGAAGGCGATGGCCAGGCCGCCCGCCGCCTCGATTACTCGGGCGCCCTGCGCGTCGGTGATGCTGTCCCCCACAAAGGCCACCTCCTCCAGGCGGACTTGGTGCTCCCGTGCTATCCTCTCCATGGCCCAGGCCTTGCGCCGCCCGCCGACAACCTCGATGGTCTTGTTGGGGACGCCGATGCTGGTCAGGGGCAGGTCTTGCCAGTAGAAGCGGTCCAGGTAAGGCTTTATAGCCTTGTCCTTTACCCCGTCCCCCAGCCTTTCGTCATACAACCTATCCAGGATGTGCCGCTCCGCCCCGGACACCAGCCCCAGTTCTTCTTTACCCACCTCGCCCTGCAGCCTGTCCAGGGGAAAGCGCGTGCATATCACCCTGTCGCTGGCCATTCCCAGGCGGCCTGCTACCTGATAGGCGTGCTGCTCGTAGCTGGTGGACACAATATACTGCTCCCAGCCCTTAGCTCTGAGGCTGGCTATCAGCTCAGCGGCCCCATCCACCAGGCTGGCCCGCCTGGAGACCTCTTTGATATCTTCCTCACTGATCCCATGGCGGATAAGAAAAGGGACTATCAAGGCCAGCGTATCGCCCGGCTCGTATCCTTCTCTGCCCTCCAGCGCCAGCAGGTCGTCGTAGCGGCTGATAACCTCAAAGACCCTCCCTCCCTCTGGGATGAGTCTCATTACCTCGTAGGCATTGTCCTGCGGGGACAGAGGCCCCTCCAGGTCAAAACAGACCAGCTTCCTCATACGCGAACCTCTTGCATCACCGACTCCAACTGCCCTCATTCACCACTCAACCACCCCCATTATAGCCCGTAGGGTGGGCTCGGCCCACCAATTCCGCTTATCCACCCTTCTCTTGCACAATCCTGTCTATCTCCGCCGTCAAATCATAACCATCAACGTGCTTCCCGCCCGCGTCCACCACTCTCCCCTGTTCTATCCGCACCCTCCCCTCGCCGAAAGCCCTGACCGTGGCCGTAATCAAAGGGAACTCCCTGGCCAGCCCCTGCTCCCGGATAAGCCTGAAAAGAGGCTTCTTCTCTCCCTGCCCCTTTTTCAACTGTTCCACAGAGAGCCCCTCCACCCCCCTCCAGTGCCGCTCAAAAGGCTCACCTCTAATGGAGAAGGTGCAGAAGGTGACCGCCGGCCCTTTGTCCAGCTCTGGAGTCACCAGGTGCATCATGACCCCCGTGCTCCCCGCCCTGGTCTCTATCAATTTCCAGATCACTTCCTGCCAGGTGCCGGTCGGGCCGCCGGGGGCTGCGGGGTGGAGATTGATCATCTTGTACCTCTGGCACATCTCCTTCCCCACAATGAGCATATAGCCCGCCAGCACGCACAGGTCTGGGTTGAACCCCTCGAGTCGTTTCATCACCTCTCTGTCGTATGACAGTCGCCACTCCTCCAGCGCCGCGCTTCTCTTCTCAGGCTGAAATTTCCCTGAAGAAACGCACACCAGAGGGATACCGTAGCCCTCCACCAGGTCGAAAAAGAGATCGCTCTCCACCGCTTCGCCGCGCTCGCGATTGCTAAAGACAAAAGCGATATCCGCCTTTATCCTTCCCTGTCGGATTTCCTGCCACACCACGGTCAACAGGTCGCGGGCTGCCTTGTCCCGGCCGGTGGAAAACCAGCCCAGGTGGTACGAGCTCAACCCGAAGGCCTCCTTCCGGCCAGTTTCAGGCCTCTGAGGATGTTCCTGTAGGTGGTCGCCACGTGGACCACAGGGGAACTGCGGTGACCGTGGATCGTGCCCTGTGCCAGGGCAGAGCGAAATTCCTGGCTGCCATTGAATTCCGGCATCTCTACCCAGGTGTGTCCCACCTCGTGCAGCGTATGGGCATCGCTGCCGGCGCTGCAAAGAAGGCCATGCTTTTCGGCAAAGCGCCGCGCCTTGCTATCAGAGAAGAGCAGCGGCAGGGTTCTGGCATTGAACACTTCGATGATATCGATGTCCGGAATAAGGCTCTCCAGCGAGCGGCATTTCTCCTTTATTCCCCTCATACGGTCGAAGGGGTGGGGGAGGCATACCAGCCCGTTTTGGCCCTTGATCCGCCTGATGGCCTCTTCAGCCGAAATCTTGGTGGGCACCTCCTCACTCAGGAACATCCCCATTATCTCCCCGATGGGCGTAAGCACTTCCTCCGCCACAATCACCTTGAAGGGCGCCCTTTCCTTCATCTTCAGAGCGCCAGCGATAGTGCCGTGGTCTGCTACAGCAACGCAGTTGATCCCTAGCTCGACGCACCGATCGATGATGTCTTCCAGGGGCGTCGTGCAATCAAAGGAGTACTCGGTATGAATATGCAGGTCAGCCTTCAGCAACGTCACCCCACCCTTTCCAGGTACTCGCCGCTCCGCGTATCCACCTCTGCCTCTGTGGGTGTCGACCTTCCCCCTGGGAAAAACTGACCTGACCCGGTTCGTTGTTTTCGTTAATCATTTTGTGGCCTTCTATCCTCAATATAGATACAAAGCCCGTCCCTTCATGCCCTATGATCTCTCTGGAGGCAGTTTGACCCGATACCGCTTCCCATCGCTCACCACCAGGGCACCCCGCTCTATAGGGATACGCGCCAGTTCTGGTAGCAAAGAACGAAGTACATTAACAACGATGCTAGAAGGCGCAAACCTCAGCTTTAGCCGAATAATACCAGCGTGGCTGCCCAATGAGTGGTAGCGAAGGTCAGCAAAATCAGCATCTAAGGTTACCAGGCATCGTCCCTTCTCATGGGCGAAAGCCACAAGCTCTGAATCTTTGCACCCCTTCAGACCGACGTCCCTGGCGTGCACCACATCGTAACCTGATTGGCGCAATTCTGTGGCAACTTGGGGAGGCACATTTTCATCGAGAAGGAGCTTAAGGCTCACCTGATCCCTTCTGTCTCAAGGACTCCCACCTCTTCCTGCGCCAGCTCAGCCGCGTACTCCAGGCAAGCAAGGATGTCCTCATTGGCCAGGTCCGGATACTCTTCTAGCACGTCTTCTGCCTTGGACCCGCCGGCCAGGAGGTTAAGTACAATATACACGGGAATTCGGGTGCCTTTAATGACTGGCTTGCCATGCATGATCTTAGGGTCTATGATGATCCGGTGCTGGTATTTCATTTCCTTTCGCCTCCCTTCAACCCTGCCTTCCTATCGATATGATCCCAAATCCAGGATCACATCCCTATGATTGACTGTTGTACCATGCGGGAAGGAAAAAGGCAAGAGGCAGGTACCCCCTTCAGCAACGTCACCCCACCCTTTCCAGGTACTCGCCGCTGCGCGTATCAACCTTGACCACGTCACCCTTGCTGATAAACATCGGCACCTGGACCTTCAGTCCTGTCTCCAGCGTGGCTGGCTTCGTCCCCGGCGTGGCCGTGTTTCCTTTGAAACCAGAGCCTGTTTCCACCACCTTAAGCTCCACCGCCGCCCCCAACTCCACACCCACCGGCTCATCCCTGTAGGTGAGCATATCCAGGTTCATTCCCTCCCGCAGGTACTTGGTGGCATCACCTAAGAGTCCAGCGTCGAGAGAAGTCTGCTCAAAGGTCTCATTGTCCATGAAGTAGTACAACTCCCCATCATGATACAGGTACTGCACCTTGTGATGCTCCAGGCGTGCCCGGAGGAACTTCTCGCTGGACTGGAAGGTGCGCTCAATGGTGTAACCGGCCCGGATATCGCGCAGCTTGAGCCTGATCTGGGCGCTCCCTCTTCCCATCTTGATGTGGCTGAAGTCAACAATCCGGTATAGCTGTCCTTCCAGCTCTATGGTGCTGCCTTTTTTCAGATCCCCGGCGCTCATCATGGTCATACCGCCACCCCCCTATTTGCCCACCCTGGTGAGCGCCTTTGCCCTGCCGTCCTTCATCATCACCGTATCCTCAGTCCTCACCCCTCCCCAGCCCGCCACATAGATGCCTGGCTCAACAGTAAACACCATCCCCTCCTGAAGAACATCCGTAGATTTGGGGCCAAGCCTGGGCCGCTCGTGGACAGCCAGCCCCACGCCGTGTCCCAAGCCGTGACCGAAAGCCTCTCCGTAGCCACCTTCCTGAATAACCTTTCGCGCCAGGTTGTCTCCTTGCTCGGCGGCCATCCCCACCTCCAGATTGTCCAGCGCCGAAAGCTGAGCGCGCAGCACCAGGTCATATACTTCGGCGAATGTCCCAGAACGGGGTCCCAGGCACAGAGTCCGGCTCAGGTCGCTACAGTACCCTCCCACCCTGGCACCCAAATCCACCACAATAGGCTCACCCTGAGACAAACGCCGCTCCGTGGGCCTGGCATGAGGCAGGGCACCCTTCGGCCCCGAGGCCACGATAATTTCAAAAGACACGGCCTCACTGCCCTTTTCCCGCAGGAATTTCTCCAACTCCCAGGCCGCTTCCTTCTCGCTCATCCCCGGCCGAATCTCCCGGGCAATGTATTCCATAGCGCTGTCAGCCATTCCCGCTGCCCTCATCAGGCAAGCCAGTTCTTCCTCTTCCTTCACCGCCCGCAGGGATTCCACCAGCCCCTCCGTGGGGATAAGCTGAATCTGCTTCTCTGCCGCCTGCTGAGACAGTTTGCTGTGCTGGGAGAACACCAGATTGTCGGCTTCAAACCCCAGTCTTCTTATCCCGAGGCCATGTATCAACTCCGCCAGCCCCTCCGCCATGCCCTTTATGCGCACCACTTCCAGGCCAGCTACCTCTGCCTTGGCCTGCTCAAAGCCAATGAAATCTGTTGCCACCGTAGCCGTGTCCTGAGTGACGAGCAGAAATCCTGTCGAGCCAGTGAATCCGCTGAGATAGCGGCAGTTCTCCGGCTGGGAAATGAGTATGCCTTCTAGCTCCTTTTCCAGGAGTTTCTGGCGTAGCTTTCTGAGACGGTCAGCTATTGCCAAGCCCTTGCCTTTGACGCTGATTGTCAGCTTGACCTGACTCCTGCGGCGTGCGGCCTACCTGGGTCTGAATGCGGCGCACTCGGCTGTGCTTGCCAGCCGTTAAGCGGCGTCTCCCTTCAACTCCGAAACCAGGGTTCTCAGTGCGGCCATATACCCTCTCCAGCCCAGGCCGCTGATTTGCCCCCTGGCAATAGGGGCAATCACCGACCTCTGGCGGAATTCCTCACGGGCGTAGATATTGGACAGGTGGACCTCCACCACCGGAAGGCCACTATCCGCCAGCGCGTCTCGAAGCGAGAAGCCGTAATGCGTCAATGCCCCCGGGTTGATGATTATGCCCTTCGCCGCCGCCGATTCCTTCTGTATAAAGTCAATCAGCGCACCCTCGCTGTTCGACTGAAACGTGACCACCTCCACCCCCAGCTCCCCCCCCACCTGCTGCAGCAGCCGGTTGATCTCCTCTAGCGTCTTGTCACCGTATATCTCCTTGATTCGTTTCCCTAAAAAATTTAGGTTTGGCCCCTGAATTACCAGTATCTTCATCCTTCCTTACTCCCGCCCCATATTTTTGTTAACCCTCCCATAGCATGATACACTGATCGCTATTCTGAAACTACCTCGGCTTTGGCCTTAAGTGACTTGGTAGTCTTGCACTTGGGGAAACCGCTGCAGGCCAGGAACTTTCCGAAACGCCCTGTCCTGATCACCATGGGCCGGCCGCACTCAGGACAGACTTCGTCTGTTGGCTCGTCCGGTTGCTTCATCTTCACCATGTTGACGCTGGCCTGTCTTAGGGTTTCTTCAAAAGGGACGTAGAACTCGCTTATTGCCCCTACCCAACCTCTTTCGCCGCGAGCTATCTCGTCCAGTTGCTCCTCAAGTTTGGCGGTGAAACCTGTGTCAACAATGTTGGGGAAATGCTGCACCAGCAGGTCATTGACTACGAAGCCCATCTCCAAGGGGTAGAAACGACCGTCTCTCTTTCTCTCCACGTAATCGCGCCGCCGCAGAGTGGAGATAATAGGAGCATAGGTGCTGGGCCGTCCGATGCCTCTCTCCTCCAGGGCTTTCACCAAAGTGGCCTCGTTGAAGCGGGGCGGAGGCTGGGTAAAATGTTGCTCCGGTAAAACGTCTAGGAGCCGAAGCCGCTCTCCCTCATCCAGTGGCGGAAGACCAGCCCCGGCTTCCTCTTCTCCTTCTGCTTCATCTTTCCCCTCGCTGTAAAGAACGAGGAAGCCTGGAAAATGCAATATAGAGCCTGTCGCTTTCAAGATATAAACCTTGCTCTCCTGAGGTTGCTTTGCTTCGATGTCTACAGCAGTAGTATCAAAAACGGCAGCAGCCATCTGGCTGGCAATCATCCGTTCCCAGATAAGCCGATAAAGTTTGGCCTGCTCAGCACTGAGATAGGGTTTGACAGAGTCCGGTTCGCGGTCTGCCTTTGTGGGCCGGATAGCTTCATGTGCCTCCTGAGCTCCCTTGGCTTTCCTGGTGAATAGGCGAGGCTTAGAAGGGAGGAACTCAGCCCCGTATTTCTCAGCTACGTACTGGCGAGTCTCTTGCATAGCTGAATCTGCCACCCTGGTCGAATCGGTACGCATATAGGTGATGAGTCCCACCTGCCCCTCTGGCCCAAGGGGTAATCCCTCGTAGAGTTGCTGTGCAACAGACATGGTACGATCGGCAGTAAAGTGAAGCTTGCGCCAGGCTTCCTGCTGAAGAGTGCTGGTGATGAAAGGCGGGGCGGGCTGACGACTGAGCCTCTTCTTCTTTACCTGGGTGACCAAGTAGGTTGCCTTCCTGAGTTGCTGGACAACTGGTTTGGCGTCTTCTTCAGAGTTGAGCTTCAACTTTTCGCCCTTGTCCTTGATTCCAGCAAGCTTGGCTCTGAAGCTGGGAGGTTTGGCGTCTGTGAACTTGCTTAGCTCGGCTTCGATAGTCCAGTACTCCTGGGGAACAAAACTCTGGATTTCGCGCTCTCGTTCCACAATCATCCGCAAAGCCACGGATTGCACCCTGCCAGCCGAAAGACCTCTTCTAACCTTGCTCCCCAGGAGGGGGCTTACCTTGTAACCTACCAGCCGATCCAGCACCCGCCTGGCCTGCTGAGCATCCACTAAGTGCATATCGATCTGGCGCGAATGACGAAAGGCGTTCTTGATGGCCTGTTCGGTTATCTCGTGAAAGACCACGCGATGCTTCTCAACTCCATCCAGTTCGGCTGCGGCCACCAGGTGCCAGGCGATGGCCTCTCCCTCCCGGTCTGGGTCTGTGGCCAAATATACCGACTTGGCTTTTCTGGCTGCCTCCTTCAACTCCTTGACTACCTTTTTCTTTGCCTTGGGAACCTCGTACCTGGGGGCAAAGCCGTTCTTTACATCCACGCCGAGGCCCCACTGCGGTAAGTCTCGCACATGGCCTACGGATGCCTTGATACTATAGCTCCTGCCCAAGATCTTGCCGATGCTCTTTGCTTTGGCAGGAGACTCTACTATGACGAGCTTATCAACCATTTTCTATGATACAGATCTCCAGGATAACGGGAGTCTAGACTCTGTCCCTTCAGGCCAGCACATAGTTCATGCCACCTACCTGTTTTGCCAGTCCTTTCAATTCCAGCATTGCCAGGGTACTGGTCACTGTGGCTACGGGAAGACCGGTGTGACGGCAGACGTCGTCAATATGAGTTGCCTCCCTGGAAAGGCACGTCAAAAGTTGCGCCTCCGTATCAGTAACTGGAGTGGTGATCTCCTTCATCTCTAGCTGTTGTGCCATCATACTGAGATTCAACTCCTCCAAGATGTCGCTGGAGTGGCAGACCAGCTTCGCGCCTTCCTGAATAAGGTGGTTGGTGCCTCTGCTGGCAGGGGAAAAGATACTGCCAGGAACAGCGAAGACATCCCGATTTTGCTCTGCCGCCCAATGGGCCGTATTCAGGGCGCCACTTTTCTCTCCTGCCTCCACCACCAGCACACCCAGACTTATGCCACTAATGATACGATTCCGCTGCGGAAAATGCTCGGCTTTGGGTCGGGTGCCCAGAGGGAACTCACTAATCAGAGCACCACGCTCCATAATCTGTCGAGCCAGGGCTACGTGGTCACTGGGATAAACGAGATCCAGTCCGCAGCCAGCCACAGCAATGGTCCGCCCTCCAGACTGAAGAGCTGTTCGATGAGCTATAGCATCAATGCCTTTTGCCAACCCGCTGACAATAGTGATTCCGCTATGGGCTAGATCGGCAACGATTTCTTCAGTTGCCTGTCGTCCGTAGATAGAAGCACGCCGTGTGCCGACCACAGCAAGAGCGCACTCGTCTTCGGGAGTAAGTGTACCCCTCACATAAAGCAAGGGTGGCCAGTCATAGGTTTCCTTAAGTCGCCGGGGATAGGTGGAGTCGTTCCCGGTGATCACTGTCACCCCGTAGCGCGTCAGCTTCTCTAGCTCATCGTCCAGGGATATTTGGCCACGCAGACTAACAATCGCCTCTGTAGATTTAGTATCAAGACCGGCAGCCTTGAACTCAGCCGCTGGGGCATGCCATGCCCTTTCCAGGTCGCCGAAATAGGCCTCAAGGAGCGAAAGCTTTATCCGGCCAATTCCTGGGATAAGATTGAACCCCACCCAATATCTTGCCTCGCTCAAGTCCATGTTGCCAAAGGATTTCAGCCCTGAACAAGACCCCTTTTCAGCCACAAGAGGTATTCTTTGTTCTGTTTCTCCCACTTATTGATTAGTCGACGTCCCTCACGCCGGATGCAATAGTCCTGGTACCTACCCTTGATCAGCATCTTCATCATATTGATCCGCGAGTAGAATTTCTTCATTGCCCTGACTGACTGCTTCTGCATCTCCAGAGGTGACATACGATCTGGCCAGTGAACCACGTGCGTACCATCAAATAGCTTCCAGTCCCTGGGATAAATCTGCGTTAGAAACTGGCCGGCTTCTTTCACAGCCCTATGAAGCCTGCTACCAATAATGGGCGTCAGTATGGTCAATTGAAGGGTATCGATCCCTAACCTGTGGTAGATGTCAGAGTATCCCTCTGAAATGAACATGCCGTGAACCCTGATGCCATGCTTGTGCAGCACCTTGATGCAGCTCTTGACATCCTCAGGCGTCTGCCTTTTCCCATACTTCTTCAACGTGTCCGCATCCATGGACTCAAAACCAATGCACAACCGGGAACAACCAGCTCGCCTCATCAGCTCTAGCATCTCCTCGTCTTTGGCGATGTTCACGCTGCTCTCGGCCGTCCACTTTGGCGTTACCCCATTTTCGATCATCAAGTTTAGCAACTCCTTTGTTACACGCCTGTTGACGCCGAAATTATCATCACAGAAAAAGACGTGCCTGTGCTTGAACCGTGATAGCTCCTGAAACACACTCTCGGCGCTTCGAATCCTGTATTTTCGCCCGAACATCGGACTAACGGAGCAAAAGTTGCAGTCATTAGGGCAGCCCCTGGAGGTAGACACTGAGGTGATGAGCGGCCTTTCGACTCCGAACATCAGTGAAAAATCAGGGAAAGGCAACTTATCGAGGTCTTCCACATGGCTGCCTTGTACAATCTTTTCCCCTCCATGCTTGACAAGGTCGGAGATTACCAATTCCCCCTCACCGGTGACCACGTGGTCTGCATACTGAAGCGCCTCTTCCGGCATGAAGGTGGCGTGGCAGCCGCCCATGATGATTCTCCCTTTGGGGTTGAGCGACCGAAAGGCTTGGGCTATCTCGTAACCCCGGGGCGCAGTGGCGGTCATGATGGAGATGGCCAAGACATCTGAATCTTGGATCACCCCGTAATCGAGATTCTTGGCGTTCTCATTGAACATCCTCACGTCATGACCGTCTCTGTGGAGTATAGTGCCAAGGTAGATTGGGCCGAGCATGGGCATGTGCCCGATGACGCTGGTGTAGAAGTTGTAAAAGGGGGCCCGCGGCTCCACAAAGGAAATCTTCATCTGTTAACACTCTCCTGTTTACCCATATTGTTCAAGATCGTTTATCAACTTGTTCGTCCTTTGGTGAGAAAGGAGAAGTCCTTCCCAAAGGGAATGCTCTGCGTTTCTTATGTTCATATCATGTCAATATTAGCGCTAATGTTATCATACAACTGCATCGGATACAAAGTACCCCCGGAGTGGGCGAGCAGTTGGAGCAAGCGGAGAGGGTGGGATTCGAACCCACGGTCGCCATAAGCGACACGCGCTCTCCAGGCGCGCCTGATAGTCCACTCCAGCACCTCTCCACCCGGAGAGGGTGGGATTCGAACCCACGCTCGCCATAAGACGAGACCGCTTTTCGAGAGCGGCACCATGAGCCTCTCGGTCACCTCTCCAAAGCACAGATTTTACCCTAAGGCTTACCATGAGGCAAGATTTGGCAAATATTTTACTAACCGACCTGCCAGCACAGCCTTTCCAGGACTTGCTTCTTGATCTTCCTTGAATCGGCTCGCATTCTGCAACGGTGGCACTTAGGCTCACTTTCATGTTACCACATGTTGTCATCAAAAGGGCGAAACCTGGGAAGACAGCCCGATCAAGTCATGTCTGGAGGCCTCTCCTTGCAGTGCCTCTGCATACGAGCCATGATCTTGCCGTCGGCGGACTCAAGTCGGATATGTTCCCTTTCCCCATTTGGCTATTCGACCAAAACCTGCCACCGTGGAGTTTTCTACGTGGTTGGCGACAAGTGGCCCGTGCCGCCTGAAGGAGCCCTCTGGGAGACGGTTGGGGATCTATTGATGCCGTGCACTGTGTTGGGGCTTTCCTGGTGCCGAAACATGGACCTCAGTGTTGTCAGGACTGCGTTCTAACCTGATGAGCTAATGGCCCGCCACTTAGAGTATAGTAGCTGCCTGAATCAGGTGGCATAACACAAGGAACCCTTCTAGACGATGCAGGTTCGGAACGGTATAGTTATGGATACAAATCAGGGTCGAATTTCCCCCACTTCTTTGCGTCGCGGAACTCATTGACTGGAAAGGAGGGGATGTAGATGAGCAACCAACAACCGGCGGTCAGCAAGGCATTTCAGACATTTATGAAAGAGGCTCCAAAGCATGCAGAAGCGTGGATGGCAACAGTTCAGGGTCTCGACGATGCCAGTGCTTTGGACAAGAAGACTGAACACCTGGCGTATTTGGCTGTCTTGGCGGCTTTGCGGCTGGAAGGTGGGGTGCCCTTCCATACACAGTTGGCTAAGCAGTCGGGTGCGTCTCGTGAAGAAGTTATTAGCGCCATATTGATTGGATTGCCCGCAGCCGGGAATGGTGTCACACAGGTCTTGCCAATAGCACTCCAAGCGTATGATGCTGCGCGGGCTTAGGCTACAGAAGGGGGAATAAGCGGAAGTAACACGGGGCCCCAGGCGGGCCAGTAAAGGAAGGCACCTTAACCCTCGGGATAGTGGAAGGGAGGGCAAACTGGACTCGTCTCATTTGAGAGAAATGCTTATTTCATATAGCGAATTCTCTCGCCGTATTCGGGTATGCTACCAATTGTATTCTGCCAAGTACCATCTTTCAATACTTCATATTCCTTGAAGGCACAGGGTACCCCTTTGGCTGTGAGGATATCGGCTCTGTCCATAAGCTGAAAGTGCAGATGGGGGGCAGTTGAATTACCGGTATGCCCCACTTTGGCTATTCTCTGTCCGGCTTTCACTTCCTGACCCTGACGCACCTCGATAGAGCCTGGTAACAAATGGGCAAAGGCGGCATAAATATCATCTTTTTCCAACATAATGTAATTACCCATAACCCTGTGTAGAGCCTTATCATTTCGGCTGAAGGTCAGCATATTCTTGATAACGATGAGCAGGTCTAAGAGGGGGAATAGCCTTTGTCTTTCTTTCAGCCCATCTTTCATCTTGGCGACTTTACCATCGAACGGTGCGCAAACGTTCTCTCCCCAGCCATAGCATCGGCTTACCGGTATCCCGAAAACCAGCAATCGGAAATGGCTCACGGGGCAGTAGTGTAAGCCCTTCCTGTTATCAGTCCTGATGAAATCGTAGGCATACCTCTGTCCCAGCATATCCGTGCCGTGGCTGGGAATACGCTTGGCGGGCGTATGAACAGCGACCCATTCTCCCCGAAGGGGGAAATCTACGATGACCGGGTTGTCCATAAGAAGAGCACCTTAACCCCTGGATAGTGGAAGGGAGGGTTAATTTTGCTATAGGCACTCTCCATTTGGTGGAGAGACCGACCTAGGAGTATACACTCCCTAGAAAGGAGGTGATCCAGCCGCACCTTCCGGTACAGCTACCTTGTTACGACTTCGTCCCAATCACTGACCCCACCCTCGGCAACTGCCTCCCGCCAGAGGCGGGTTAGCTCATCGACTTCAGGTGTTGCCAGCTTTCATGACGTGACGGGCGGTGTGTACAAGGCCCGAGAACGCATTCACCGCAGTATGCTGACCTGCGGTTACTAGCAACTCCGCCTTCATGCAGGCGGGTTTCAGCCTGCAATCCGAACTGAGGATGGCTTTTGGGGATTAGCTCCGGATCGCTCCTTAGCAACCCTTTGTACCACCCATTGTAGCGTGTGTGTCGCCCAAGGCATAAAGGCCATGCTGACTTGACGTCATCCTCACCTTCCTCCCAGATTTTCTGGGCTGTCTCCTGTGAGAAATCAACACAGGACAAGGGTTGCGCTCGTTATGGGACTTAACCCGACACCTCACGGCACGAGCTGACGACAGCCATGTAGCACCTGTGCTGGCTTTCCGGCGAACCGGACTCGTTACCCTTTCGGGCTCCTACTACCAGCATGTCAAGCCTTGGTAAGGTTTTTCGTGTAGCATCGAATTAAACCACACGCTCCGCTGCTTGTGCGGGCCCCCGTCAATTCCTTTGAGTTTTAGCCTTGCGGCCGTAGTTCCCAGGCGGGACACTTAGAGCGTTAGCTTCGGCACAGAGAGGGTCGATACTCCCCATACCTAGTGTCCACCGTTTAGGGCGTGGACTACGTGGGTATCTAATCCACTTCGCTGCCCACGCTTTCGCGCCTCAGCGTCAGGTACAGCCCAGAAGGCCGCCTTCGCCACTGGTGTTCCTCCCGATATCTACGCATATCACCGCTACACCGGGAATTCCACCTTCCTCTGCTGCCCTCTAGCCCCCCAGTATTGGCAGACGCCTCCCGGTTAAGCCGGGAGATTTCACTACCAACTTAAGAGACCGCCTACACGCCCTTTACGCCCAGTGATTCCGGATAACGCTTGCCTCCTACGTATTACCGCGGCTGCTGGCACGTAGTTAGCCGAGGCTTATTCCTTGGTTACCGTCCTTTCTCTTCACCAAGAAAAGGGGTTTACGACCCGAAGGCCTTCTTCCCCCACGCGGCGTCGCTGCGTCAGGCTTTCGCCCATTGCGCAAGATCCCTTGCTGCTGCCTCCCGTAGGAGTCGGGGTCGTCTCTCATTCCCCGTCTGGCTGATCATCCTCTCAGACCAGCTACCCGTATTAGGCTTGGTGGGCTTTTATCTCACCAACTACCTGATAGGACAAAGGCCCTTCCTAAAGCGCCCGAAGGCTTTCATCCTCACAAAGCATGCGAGGATCGTATGCGGTATTAGCTCCGATTTCTCGGAGTTGTCCCCCACTCCAGGGCAGGTTACCTTTGTATTACTCAGCCGTTCGCCACTGTTCTCTAACCGAAATCAGAGAACCGTTCGACTTGCATGCATTAGGCACGCCGCCAGCGTTCATCCTGAGCTAGGATCAAACCCTCCATTACTTCCTTCCACTATCCAGTTGTTAAGGTGCCTTAGAAACAAAACTGCTCTGCCGACGTGAAAGTCGCTGTTTTTCAATAATAATACAATCGCTTTTGCTTTGTCAAGCCCTCGATTTGACCCAAAAACAGCGATTGAGGGTTTAGTGTCATGGGAGTGCCATGGCAGGCCCATGGTGGAGGTGATTTCTGGGGTTCTCTTGAGTGGCGGTGGGGTAAAACTCAGCCCTAGAGACG